>JAUXEW010000020.1 GCA_030620375.1 Desulfobacteraceae bacterium
AAAACGCGATGGTTTTTTTCAATGAATTTGTGTTTTTTCAATCTTTTTTCAATTATATGGAGTATATGTTTAAAAATCAGCCAAAAGATCAGCGCGGTGGTGATGGCGGCGGCGGCTTGATACAGATTTTGAAGATAAACCGGGCTGGTTTCAAAGAATGATGTGATCCGATTAAAAAATGGGTAATAGTTGTCCATTGATTTCTCAAAGAGGCTTCACAGGTGATTTCCAACCGGATAGTCCTGCCTTAAAGGATTTTACCGGCAAGCTGTTTTAAACTTTCCAATCTATTTAAACTCCGAGAAAAACCCGGCTTTAAAGTATTCGCGATTTAATCGGGCGATGTGGGTGATGGAGATCTCCTTCGGGCAGACAGCTTCACATTCCCTTTCATTTGAGCAGTTGCCGAAATCGCATTCATCCATTTTTCTGAGCATCTCCAGCACTCGTTTGGCGGCTTCGGGTTTTCCCTGGGGCAGCAAGGCCAACTGAGAAACTTTGGCGCTGATAAAAAGCATGGCGGATGCATTGGGACATGCGGCAACACACGCGCCACATCCGATGCAAGCCGCTGCATCCATCGCTTTTTCAGCAATTTCCTGTGGAACGGGGATGGCATTGCCGTCCGGTGAGCCCCCGACATTGACCGATACATATCCCCCTGACTGAATAATTTTATCCAGGGCACTCCGATCCACGATCAGGTCTTTAATAACGGGAAATGCCCTGGCGCGCCAAGGCTCGACAATGATGGTGTCACCGTCGTTGAATTTTCTCATGTGCAGTTGACAAAGGGTCATCCCCTTTTTCGGTCCATGAGCGATGCCATTTACTACTGCACCGCACATTCCACAGATGCCCTCTCTGCAATCATTGTCGAATTCGATAGGTTCTTTTCCGTTTTTTGCAAGGTCCTCATTGACGACGTCGAGCATTTCTAAAAACGACATATGAGTGGAAATGTCTTTAACTTGAATGGTTTCCAGCTTACCCTTGGCGCCTGGGCCCTTTTGCCGCCAAACCTTGAGTGTTATCGTTATGGTTTTTGTTTCCGGCGTCACTTGTAACTCCTTTGCGTTAGTTCGACATTTTCAAAAACCAGCGGTTCCATATGAAACTCAGGTTTTTGGCCGTAGCCCTTGTATTCCCATGCGGAGACATGACAAAAGTTTTCATCGTCACGTTTGGCCTCACCTTCCTCTGTTTGATAGGCTTCATTGAAATGCCCCCCGCAAGATTCTTTACGCGCTAAGGCATCGATTGCCAGTAATTCTCCGAATTCAAGAAAAGCATCGACTCTGCCGGCTTTTTGGAGGCTGAGATTGTAATCTTTGTCCGATCCCGGAACGAGTAAATTTTGCCAGAACTCATCCCGTAAATTCCGGATCAGTTGAATAGATTTGTTCAATCCGTTTTCATTCCTGGCCATACCGCAATAATGCCGCATGATTTGACCCAGTTCTCTATGAATGTCATCGGCTGTCCGATTTCCCCTTATGGAAAGCAGTTTTTCGATACGGTTCTGTGATTCTCCGATGGCTTCTTTAAAGGCCGGGTGGCTGGTATTGACATCCGGCAAGCTGTTTCCGGCGAGGTAACCGCCAATGGTATACGGGATAATGAAGTAACCATCCGCCAAACCCTGCATGAGCGCACTGGCGCCCAGTCGGTTGGCCCCATGGTCTGAGAAATTGGCCTCCCCTAAAACAAAAAGTCCCGGTATGGTACTCATCAGGTTGTAATCCACCCATAATCCGCCCATGGTATAATGGGATGCCGGATAAATCATCATGGGGGTTTTATACGGATCCTCACCGGTGATGTTTTCATACATGTCAAATAAATTGCCGTATTTTTTTTGGATCACCTCTTTCCCATCTCGATGGATGGCGTCCGCAAAATCAAGGTATACGGCGTAACCGGTGGGCCCGACACCATAACCGGCGTCGCATTGATCTTTGGCGTTTAGGGATGCCACGTCCCGAGGAACGAGATTTCCGAAGCTCGGATATTTGTTTTCCAAATAATAATTTCTTTCAGATTCAGGGATGTCATGGGGCCGCCGGGTATCGCCGGAGTGTGCCGGAACCCATACCCGGCCGTCATTTCTCAAACTTTCACTCATCAACGTTAATTTGGATTGATAATCTCCGGAGTGTGGAATACAGGTCGGATGGATTTGTGTATAGCAAGGATTGGCGAAAAAAGCGCCTTTTTTATACGCTTTAAAGCAAGCCTCGACGTTACAGGATGTGGCATTGGTGGATAAATAAAATACATTCCCGTATCCGCCCGTGGCCAGAACAACCGCATCGGCTTCATGAGATTCATGTTCGCCGGTAATCAGATTTCTGACAACAATTCCTCTCGCCTGTCCGTTTATTACCACAATGTCCGTCATTTCCCTTCGGGGGACCATCTGGACTTTTCCATCGGCAATCTGGCGGGACAGAGAGCTGTATGCGCCTAACAGCAACTGCTGACCGGTTTGACCTCTGGCGTAAAATGTTCTTGAAACCTGGGCGCCGCCAAAGGACCGGTTTGCTAATAGCCCGCCGTAATCACGGGCAAAAGGGACACCTTGAGCGACACATTGATCGATGATATTTTCACTGAGCTGGGATAGGCGATAGATGTTCGCCTCTCTTGAACGAAAGTCGCCGCCTTTCACTGTGTCATAGAAGAGACGCCAGATGCTATCGCCGTCGTTCTGGTAGTTCTTTGCCGCATTGATACCACCCTGTGCAGCAATGCTATGGGCACGACGGGGGCTGTCTTGAATACAGAAGGTTTTTACAAAATAACCGAGTTCCGCCAGACTGGCCGAGGCGGAACTACCGGCAAGGCCTGTACCCACAACGATAATTTTAAATTTTCTTTTATTGGCGGGATTAACCAGTTTAAGTTCAAAGCGATGTCTATCCCATTTTTCCTGGATCGGGCCACCTGGGATTTTCGCATCAGGCTGCATGTATTTCCTCCTTATACCATAATCGAAATATAAACCGGTATTAAACCAAAACCGATACCAAAAACCAGACTAACCAACAGTCCCAGGGTTTGGACGATGGGCATATATTTAGGATGATTGGCGCCGATGGTTTGAAACAAACTCCAGAACCCATGACTCACATGAATAGCAACGACAACTATTGCTGCGACATAAATAATCACATATGCGGGATTTGCGAATGCCGTGGTAATAATTTGGAAAATAGAGGCATTCTCTTTATCAACAAAATGAAAATTAAAAAGATGCAGAATGACAAACCCCAGAATTAAAACACCGGTATACGGCATCGTCGCCGAACCGATGGAACGGCCCCCGGCCCATTTGGAGGTCTTGTACCGCAACGGCCTTGCCCGCAGGTTTTGGTAAAACAGCGTCAGCCCGGTGGCAACATGGATAAGCGCCAGAGTCAATAGGCCCCATTCTGCGACGGTAATAATCGGGCCCAATGCGTGAAGATGCTCTACATAGGAGATGAAGAGATCTTTACCACCGTAAATGGTGAGATTCCCGATAAGATGTACAATCAAAAAACAAATAAAGCACAGGCCGGTTACGGCCATCATCAACTTCTTGCCAATGGACGTCCTGAGGGTTCTAAACAGCCAATTCATTTTTACCTCCACGATTAAATGAGGTTTTTGCAAACCGTCTCTTAAACGTATTTTCGTAAAAGAAAATCTCTTAATTTTTTTTATGGTTTATGTCAATAAAATTATGGGAATTGGTCACACCGCACGCAGTTCCAGCATGGCGTGAATGTAAATTAGAGTGGATTCGTCTTATTACCGGGTTTTTCTAAATGCTCTCAGCCTGTTGCTTCATGGCAATTTCCTTGACACTGATACCTGGTTCATATAATCTCAATTAAATATGCTATTAGTTGGTGTCCATCCGGAAACGGCATTTTTTGGCCTGGAGCTTACGTTTTCGCTCTTTTGAAATCCTCAAAACAGCATGTGCTATTCCTGTTGACACTATGACAGCTACGCTGTCGGTTTCAAAATCGTTTAGGCCTTGCTCTGAACCAAAAACTACCATTACGGATGGACAATAGTAAACCCTAATCAATATAAAACTGGTACTGTTTATGATATCTCACAGGATCGATGTGATCTATATGGTCATGAATGCCGGCTTGATGGTTCAGTTCGTTTTGCTGCTTTTATTTTTGTTTTCAATTACTTCTTGGACGATCATTATTGTTAAATTTCGTAATATCAGTAAGGCTTTCAGAGAATCGTCCGCGTTTACGGATTTTTTCTGGAAAAGCAAAGATTTTTCCGATGCATTTGCAAAGGCGAAACAGCTTCACAACAGCCCTGTGGCCCGGGTATTTCGTGTCGGGTATGTTGAGTTGAGAAAACTAAGCAGATCCGGAATCTCTTTAAGCGCCCCTTCGAAAGAGTCGGAAATCACATCCCTGAGGTTGAAATTTGCCGGTACCCATAATGTGAAGCGGGCTTTGGACAGAGCCATCAATACTGAAATAACAGGAATGGTCCAGATGGTTCCTTTTCTTGCCACAACCGGAAATGCAACGCCTTTTATCGGTTTGTTCGGAACCGTTTGGGGGATTATGAATTCATTTCACGGCATCGGACTCCGGGGCTCTGCCAGTTTGGCTGTTGTTGCCCCCGGTATTTCAGAAGCTTTAATTGCCACCGCGGCAGGTTTGGCCGCCGCTATTCCGGCAGTTATTGCGTATAATTATTTTATGCATAAAATAAGAATACTCGATTCTGACTTGCGAGGTTTTGCATCTGACCTGTTAAATATTATAGAAAGGGACATATTGCCAGTAAAGGAGAGAGAAAAATGATGTTCGGGGGAGACCATGACCAGTTGATGTCCGATATCAATGTAACCCCGTTTGTGGATGTGATGTTGGTCCTTCTTATTATCTTTATGGTAACCGCTCCAATGATGATTCAGGGTGTAAATATTGCCTTGCCGGAGGCAAGTTCGGAACCACTTCACGCTGAAAACGAACAGCTCCTCGTGTCTATTGATAAGAATAATAAAATATTCATCAATGATTATGGCGTAACGATTGATTTTTTAAAAGAAAAATTGGAAAAAATATTATCCGGCCGCGAGGATCGGCAGGTCTATCTTAGAGCGGATAAAGATATCGCTTATGGGGTTGTGGTTCATATCATGTCGGAATTAAAAAGTGCCGGGGTTGAAAAACTGGGTATCGTAACAGAGCCTATAGAGTTGGATGAAGATGCCGACAAGCGATCTTGAAAAAAGTCAATGAAGGAAAAAATGACGGCCCGAACCTATTTTTTCGTTAAATCGAAAAGTAATTTTCGTGCGGTTTTTCCGAGCTTGTTTATTTCTGCGGTATGCCATTTTATTTTTGTCTTGATTTTAGTCTATACCCCTGGCCAACATTTTGACAAAAAAATTAAGCCCGCCGCCATAAACGTCAGCCTTGTCTCGATGCCCGCGCCTTTTCCGGAAACTGATTTGCGACAGGAAAAGCGCTCAATGAAACGCCGTACGAAAAGGGTAACCCCAAAACGGGTTACAAATCTTTCAAAAGCAAATCCGGAAGTTTCAAAACCACTTAAAGAAAAAAAGAAGCCTAAAATATCGCTCAAAAAGAAAACGTTTAAGACAGCTAAGGTGGTGAAGCGTGCCATAAAGGAGATAGAAAAGAGAATTGAAGATACAAGACCCGACCCGATTGCAAAGGCGCTTGAGCGGATGAAAGAAAAGGTCGAGCAGACGCAGGCGGATGAACTTGATCAAACAACAGATGACATCGAATCAGAGGCTGCACCGGCCAGTGCCTCAGCGGCAGGCGAAAAAAGGGCGCTGGAGCAGATTGATATATACAAACTTGAGATTAGGTATATGATTGAAAAAAATTGGGCGTTTCCTGAACAAATGGCAGGAAAACACGCGGATTTGGAATCGGCGCTGGTGATAAAAGTTATGCCCAACGGCGATATTAAAGATATTTGGTTTGAAAAAAAATCAGGAAATCCGCATCTCGATGAATCTGCCTATAAAGCGATTTTAAAATCCGACCCGCTACCGCCCCTTCCCGCCGGATATATTAGACCGTATTTTACGGTAGGGATGTTATTTACACCATCCGGATTAAGATAGAATTAGTCCGTTGACAGTCAAATTCTTGATTTTTGTGGAAAAATATAATCCTTATTGACTTAATAGCCCATCAGCTTATCCGATTTGCCCGGGCTGATGGCAAAAAACCAATAACATTGGTTCGACCGATTAAAGGAATACCTGAATGAAGAAAGCACGTCTTACGATATTTTGTTGTGTTGGATTACTATGGGTTCTCGCCAACCCCAATCCGGTCTCGGGTGAATATGATTATATTAACATTACCAATCCGTTTTTAAAAAAAATTCCTCTGGCAGCGCCGGTCTTCAAGGCCGTTTCGAATCATGACAAGGAGTTGGCGCTATCGATAAAAGCATCTGATTTACTTGCCGATACTTTTAATTTTACAGGTTATTTCGATATCTTAGATAGGGGTAAATATCTTGTAGATCCACAGCAGACCGGCATCCTTCCTTCGGACATCAATTTTGGAAACTGGACCGTTATCGGTGCGGAACTGCTTGTTGTCGGCAGCGTCTTAATTGAAGAAAATTTGATAAAAATGGAACTGAGACTGCTGGACACTTTTAAGGAACAGATGCTGATCGGGAAACGATATAGAGGAACGGAAGAGAACTATCGAGAAATGATAAGACGGTTTTGCAGTGATGTCATTTCGCTGCTCACCGGGAAAGAGGGAATTTTTAACAGCAAAATCGCGTTCGTATCTAACGGTTCGGGAAACAAGGAATTATTTATATGCGACTTTGACGGCTATAGTCCCAAACAGTTTACCCAGGACAAGCAGATCACCCTGTTTCCTTCATGGTCATCCGACGGGAAATGGCTGGCCTATACGTCCTATAAAAATCGTAGGCCGGATTTGTATATCCGGCATATAAAGGAAAATCGCGGGATAATCGTGTCAAAAGAGGGGATCAATACCACTCCGGCATGGATACCCGGGAAATTTGAACTGGCTGCCACACTTTCATTTTCCGGTGACCCGGAAATTTATTTATTGACCGGGAACGGGAAAATTACTAAAAGATTAACACATAATCGGGGAATTGATTCTTCACCAACATTTTCTCCGGACGGGAAAAAGATGGCTTTTGTATCCAAAAGATCCGGAAGCCCGCAGATATATATTAAGGATCTAGACTCTGGAAATATTAGGCGATTGACATTTCATGGTCGATATAATACACAACCAAACTGGTCACCAGTGGGAGGCAAGATTTTATTTACATCAATGGGGAACGGGAGTACCAATATCAATATGATTGGAACAGACGGATCAGGACCAATCCGATTGACCCACGACTCGGGAAATAATGAGTCACCTTCATGGTCACCGGACGGGAATCTCATCGTTTTCAGCTCAACGCGTGAAGGATCTTCAAAAATTTATGTTATGACTGCTTTTGGAACGGATCAGCGGCGCTTGTTGAATATTCCGGGCGATCAGACAAATCCGAAATGGTCACCTCGGATAACAATCAATTAATTTATCCCAAGCGAAAAGGAGGATACTATGCCAAGGAAACTTTGGATCGGTTTAACACTCTTTTTGGTCATTCCGGGTTTGCTGCTTACCCTTTCTTGTGCCAAAAAAACAAGCACCATACCAAGAGGTATGGATCAGATGATGGAAGAATGTGTGGAAACACAGGCAGTTGAAGCGGCGACGGTGACGGAAAGCCAAAAAGCCATGGAAGAAGAAAGTCTGGAAGCAGAAGCGGAAAAAATAGCGAAAGCTGCCAGAAAACAGTTCGTCAATGAAGATATCCGTTTTGACTTTGACAGTTCGGTTTTATTAAGAAAGGCTCAGGAAATCTTGAAAAGAAAGGCGGACTGGCTCCGGAAAAATCCTGGTGTGAAAGTTTCTATCGAAGGGCACTGCGATGAGCGGGGTACCAATGAATACAATTTGGTGTTAGGCGACAGCCGTGCTCAAAGTGCAAAAACTTTTTTGGTGGATATGGGAATTTCAGCATCCAGATTTTCTACTGTTAGCTATGGCGAAGAACGTCCGATAGCTCCCGGTCACAATGAAGCAGCCTGGGAAAAGAACAGGCGGGGTCATTTTGTTATCGATTAATCGATCGCCGCTAAAGAATTCGCCATATAGTTCAATCAATATCAGAAACTAAAAAACCAAAGAAACGTCTATCATGAAATCAAAGGGTAGTATTTTTCTATGTTGTCTGATGATGTTGTGTGGTTGTGCGTCAGGGCCGGACCGTATGACTATAGTGGAACAACATGTGATTGAAACAGAGAGAAAGCTGGCTCGCCTTGAATCTCAAATCGAAAAAGATCGTCACTTGGATCAAGAGAATGAACAAGGCCTTCGGGACCGGTTTGCCCAAATGCGGGTGATACTGGATAGCTTAAGCAACGATATGCAGGCATTAAACGGAAGGCTGGATGAGATTGATTTTTTGATGGAAAAAAAAATATCGACTCAAGATAGTAAAAGAGATAAATTGAGTGAAAGCGTTAACTTAAATAGCGGACGAATTATTCGCTTGGAAGAATACCTGAATTTTGAACCGGCTGATCGGAAGAAGGCTGCAGATACGGAAGATGTGCCGGATAATCAGACTGTAAAAAGGATTTCTGAAGCGCAGCTATACGCGCTGGCTAAGCAGGCTTTTGACCAGGAAGACCTTGAGGGTGCACGGGAAGGATTTGAAAAACTACTCCAAAGATATCCAAAATCGGAAAATGCCGATAATTCACAGTTTTGGATCGGAGAGATTTACTATCGTGAAAAATGGTATGAAAAAGCGATTTTAGAATACCAGAAAGTGATAGAAACTTACCCCACGGGAAATAAAGTTCAAGCCGCGCTTTTAAAGCAGGGACTTGCTTTCCTGAATTTGGGGGACAAGGCAAATGCCCGCCTTATTTTAAACGAACTGGTCAATAAGTATCCGAAATCTCCCGAGGCCGGGATCGCTAGAACAAAACTAAAAGAATTTTAAAAAACTTCCGGTAGACCGCTACCCGCATAGCGAGTGGTTTTGTTTTTGCCCACTGGTTGTAGGACCTGGCAGGACCTTTGAAGGACGGGGAGGCTTCTCAAGGAACTGAGGCTCCCCGCTGCAAGCTGTGGAGAATGCGCTCACTGTTTTGGTTTAAACCATAATCGGTGACCATAATTTTTAACGGGCTTTTTTTGAGCAAAAGATGATTAAAATTGTCGGTATAGATCCGGGACTCGCTGCAACCGGAATCGGTGTTGTGAGAGGGGTTGATTCTAAAGTAAACAGTTATTCCTATGGGGGTATTTATACATCAAATAAGATGTCATTGCCCGACCGGCTGGATCAAATTTTTTCAAAACTAATGAAGGTGATCGATACTGAAAAACCGGACGTTATGGTGGTTGAGGATATTTTTTCCATGGACAAATATCCAAAATCAGGAATAACTTTAGGAAAAGTAACCGGTGTAATCCTTCTTGCGGGTTGTAAGAAAGGTTTGCCGGTCATTGAAATACCGGTTCGTGAGGCCAAGCAGGTTATTACGGGTAACGGCAAAGCCACTAAGATGCAATTGGAAATCGCCGTTCGTAATTTGTTAAATCAATCAAAAGCCATCCGGCCTTTTCATGCCTCTGATGCATTGGGACTGGCATTGATCGGCCTTTATCGATATAAAACTTTGTTTTGAAGGTGTACGGACCGTAATCCACCATCCTCAACATCCTCAATGTATTCATTTGGTTGCACGCAGTGAAGCTTTTCAGCACTAAATTTTCGCCTTCCTTGAACGGGTACAAAATTAAGCATTTTTCAAAGGTCCCCACTTATGATCGGATATTTAGAAGGAAAATTATTAAAGAAGGAAGATGAAGGGATTGTGGTGCTGGCCAACCAGGTGGGATATGTGGTTTTGCTGCCTGTTTTTGTGATGGAGACGCTTAAAAACAAATCTATAGGCGATCAGGTTTCCTTAAACATTTATTATCATCAAACCGAAAGGCAACCGAAGCCGGTGTTAATCGGATTTAACCTTGAAGCTGAGAAAGAATTCTTTCAATATTTTATATCCGTGGAAGCGATAGGTCCCTTAAAGGCGATAAAGGCCTTGAATATGCCGGTCCGGGATATTGCCAGGGCAATCGAGTCAAAAGATATTCAAAAGCTTAAGACATTAAAAGGTGTCGGAGAGCGGACAGCTCAGAAGATTGTGGCCACCCTTCGGGGGAAGATGGATAAATTTGCATTGATTCGTAAAGAAGAGACGGGTAAGGAGACCCTTCTGGAAGATTTCGTAAAACAGGTATATGATGTGCTGGTAAGCCAGCTGGGACATAAAGCGATTGATGCTAAACGGATGATCAATGATGCCATGAAGCGTAACAGCTGTATTTCAAATCCTGAAGAACTTTTTGATGAAGTGTATCGTGGTGAGAAAAATCAATGACAGATGACGTTCTGAAACATTATTCCGATCAACCCAACGTCCTCTCCGGGGAATGCGTACCGGATGACCACGATCCGGGTATTTTGTCATTGCGTCCGGAAAGACTTGCTGACTATGTTGGGCAGGTTGAAGTGGTTGAAACGCTTAAAATCGCCATTGAAGCGGCTAAACAGCGCGAGGAACCCATTGACCATGTGCTTTTTCATGGTCCGCCCGGCCTCGGAAAGACCACGCTGGCGCATATTATTACCAATGAAATGGAATCGAATCTTACGATCACTTCCGGACCGGCGCTTGAAAAAGGTGGTGACCTGGTCGGGATTTTGACACATCTGAAAGAAGGCGATGTCCTTTTTATTGATGAGATACACCGGACACCCAAAGTAGTTGAAGAATTTCTGTATCCGGCAATGGAGGATTTTGCCATAGACTTTGTGTTTGATAAGGGGATTCATGCCAGGAGCCACCGATACCGTTTAAACCGGTTTGTTCTCGTGGGGGCAACCACCCGGGTCGGACTGCTATCCGCACCTTTGCGCGGTCGATTTGGAATTATGCGGAGTCTAGACTTTTACAGCGAATCGGATCTCGTTAAAATCACAGAACGGTCCGCCGAACTTCTGAAAGTGGTTGTAGATAAGAAAGGGGCCATCGAGCTGTCCAAGCGGTCCCGTGGAACGCCAAGAATCGTTAACCGGCTTTTAAAGCGGGTTCGGGACTATGCACAAGTGAGAGCGGATGGAAAAGTCACCCAAAAAACCGTTGAAGAGGGCTTAAAGCTTGAAGGGGTTGACGGAAAGGGGCTCACCGATCTTGATCGTCGATACCTGAAAACAGTGATTGATTTTTATCATGGTGGACCGGTAGGGATCGAAGCCATTGCCGCCACACTACAAGAAGAGACAGATACGCTGGTCGATATTGTGGAGCCATATTTGCTTAAGATTGGTTATGCTATTAGAACTTCTTCCGGAAGAAAAGCCTCGGAGGCGGCTTACAAACACTTAGGTTACAAGGTTCAGACAAAATTATTTTAAGTTGAGCCGGTTTCAAAACTCCCCCTCGTGTCCACTCTCTTCGCCAGATGAAAGGCTTCACCCTGAGAGAGAGCCAAATAAAAACAGTCTAAAATCGTTGTATGGTAAAAAAAGACGATGCCGGATCAAGAGATAAGCTCGACAACATGGGTTAAACGATTCAGACGATCCAAATATTGGACGCTCATTTTTGTTGATGATTGTGGAAGAGTTGTCCATTTCGAACGGGTAAAGGGGCTGGTATTGATTTTGTTGGGTTTGGTGCTGGTATCTGGTGTAATTGCTTTAGGTGCATTGAAGATCACACTTGATTTAGCGGAAGACAAACAACATCTTAATGATGCCCTGGCAAACTTAAATCAAGAAATGATAAGTCTATCGAAAGAAAAAGAAAATCTCCTGGTTAAGCTGGTTCGGCAGGGGTCAAGTCATGCAACAGAAAATGAGGATGCCCGGGATAATAATCCTAAAGAGACGCCGAAGCCTATCCTGAAACAGCCACACCGGAAAATACTTAATAAACCTGCTCAGACGCTCTCCGAAAAAGACTCAGAGAAACCGGTATCCTCAAAAAAGGCGGTTAAGAAAAATATAGCGACTGCAGTTAACCCAGAAAAAATACGCGAAAAGTCACCTTATCCACCAGTTTCGTCAAAGAAACCCATAAAGGTTATCATTGATAATTTTTCCGTATCACATGACCCGTCAAAAAACGTTTTAAGGGTCCGGTTTAAATTATCCACGGCATCCCGGCTTAGCAGTCCGGTATCAGGGCATACCGCTGTTATATTAAAAAACCTTGGAGCAGATCAGAATAAATGGCTGACGTTACCTGTCGGCGCGTTGGATACGCGTAATTCCGGAGCTGATAAGATGGGTCAGGCATTTTCAATGTTAATCTTTAAATATGTTAACTTGACGACCGTCACCCCGGTCGATCCGAAAGCGCTGAAAACCGCCACGGTTTTTGTTTTTGACAATGCCGGTAATCTGATTGAGGAAAAAGAATTTCCGATAAATTTATCGTGATCCCTAACCGTGCCTTTCTTTAGCCGTTTTCATCTTTCCATCGAAAAGTTGCTCTCAGGGGGAAATGATCTGACGGGTATATTCCTTCAGAACTATCTAAAATTATGTTAGAACTCTCCCTGGCAACCTTCCCGCGGTAAAGAATCCAGTCGATGTAACCACCGCTCGGATCCCCGGTAAAACCATGATGGGTTCCCGGAAAGGGTTTTGAAAACGCATTTTCAAATGCTTCCCACCGCTGGTTGGGTCGATTAGCACCGCTGGTGAATGTCCCATAACACGGCCATGAGGGGTCGGCATTGAAGTCTCCCATGAGAATGGCCGGCAGGTTTGGAGGTAGGTCGGAGAGTCTTTCCAGGATCAATTCGGCGCTTTTAACCTGAACATCCGGATCAAAGTCAAAATGTGTGTTGGCGCATATCAGGCGGTGTTTGCCGTTTTTAAACATACCGATGGTGCATTGCCTCGGCCATCGACTTTTGCGAAAGCGACTGGGAACCAGTGGGGTAGGGCTTAAAAAAAAGTGGTTGTAATAAGAACATTTCCATTTGCGCTGATAAAAAATAACGTTGTTTTGCCAGAATTTTGGGGCAGGGTGTCTTTTTCCGATATAATGATAATCGCTTAAAATTGTTTGGAGAAAGTCGATCTGAAAATCATTTGCTTCCTGAAAGGAAATAAAATCCGATCGGTGTCTATTTAAAAGAGAAGGGTAGACTTTTTTACGGATAGACCAGCTGTGTGCCCCATCATTTGCCAATCCAAACCGTAAATTTAGCGTTAGAACCGAGAACATAAGACATCCTTTAAAAAATCGTTTGGCATATTCTATCCAGTGATCCGTTTAAAAGGTTAAAACCGTCATACCAATAGGACCTGGGCCCTTCAATCAGAACAGTACCTTGAGACCGCTTCCCATTTAAGCCCGGCCTTAATTTTGCTTAATCGGGACGGGGGACTTAATAAATAGCGGCATAAAATTCGCCATGTCTACGGTAATCCCGGTAAAATTGTCAAACGTGACATCGTTAAACGGCAGATTTGATTTGTCCTTTATGATACCGAACATTTCAAGGTAGTTTAAAAGAATCCTTTCCTCCCAATTCATACCGATTCGGGATGCCATGAGGATAATATCCGATTTTTCTCCTTCAATTTCCAAGAAATCGCCATACGGCATGCTGTCAATAAGGAATTTGGTTTTTCCCAACACAAAGGTTTCCCGCCATTTTTCGTAACGTTGTGCTTCATAAAATCCCAAGGATTCGAGTATTATGTTCATGGTATTAAAATCGCTGACCTCAACCTCAAGTTCCGTTAGAGTTTTGAATTGGGTGTCTTGAATAGCGGGTTGTGATTTAAACGTAAGCGTGGTTTTTCGGTCTTTTCGAAGTCTAAGGAGTGATTTTTTCTTCAGCAGCGTCTGTTCCTTATCGTCATATCGAATATTGGTTTCAAAAAACCGTCCGGCTAAAACGGCGCCGATATCTAATATTCCATCCCGAACCGGTTTGACATTTTTTATGAAAAATTTAACTTCTGTCTCCGTATGATCTTCTGTAATCATTGCCGTCATTAAGCTCTCTCTTTCTTAAACTTTGTATAATTAAAAATGCTTTAATTTATAAAATGCCAAATAGCTTTTGTTTTCTTTTTTTTAATTATACAAGGTCAAAGTTGTCCAATTCTATATTGGAAATTGGGATGGTGTCAAATAAGATGGTCTCGGAATCCTTTTTCCCTTGACATGGCGGCATTTTTTCATTAAAAAATTCAGATTCTTTATAGACAGGAGCAGAAAGCAGTGAAAAAATATACATATAGCGCAAAAAATGTTGATAACCAAGAAAAATGGTGGGTGGTAGATGCGGACGGAAAGGTACTGGGAAGGCTGGCGACCTCCATTGCGTCCATTCTCAGAGGGAAACATAATCCGCTCTTTACCCCCCATGTAGATACCGGTGATTCGGTTATCGTGATCAATGCGGAAAAAGTGACGCTCACGGGGAATAAATTAAAGCAAAAAAACTATTACCGGCACAGCGGGTATATCGGTGGCCTGAAAACGATCACAGCAGAAAAACTTTTTGAAAAAAGACCTGAAGATATCATACGGTTTGCCGTTAAGGGGATGTTGCCCAAAAACAGATTGGGAAGGAAGATTTATAAGAAATTGAAAGTTTATACCGGTGGTCAGCATCCGCATGACGCTCAGCAGCCGGAAATTATGGAACTTTAAGGCAAAAAGCTGTTGCAGTTCATTATTGTTTAAAAAATCCGGTGCCTTGCACTGGGCTAAAACTCAGGGTCACTTAAGTGTCTCCCGCCATGCGGGTGGTGATTTACTATAACTGGGGAATTTTATGGAAAAAGAAAATGTTTTTTATGCAACCGGGAAAAGAAAAACAGCCGTGGCAAGGACCTGGTTGAAACCTGGGAATGGTGAGATTATTATTAACAATCGGCCGGTGGATGAGTATTTCAAAGTGGCGTCAGCCAAAACGCTTTTAACCGAACCCATGGTGATGACCAATACCTTTGGATCGTATGACGTAAAAGTACGCGTGGTAGGGGGAGGAATTTCAGGACAAGCCGGCGCGATACGGCATGGTATAACCCAGGCTCTGATTTTAGTCGACCCTGATTTTAGAAAATCCTTAAAGAAGGTTGGGTTTGTGCGACGAGATCCAAGAATTAAAGAACGAAAAAAATACGGTCAACGGGGCGCAAGGGCTCGTTTCCAGTTTTCAAAACGATAGAACCATTTTTTTATATCTCTTTAATGAAGGGAATAGGAATAGATGCTATTTCCTTCATTTTTTAAATTATGTGATGGTTTCGTAAAAAGTCCAATTAGCGCTGAAAAGCTTCACTAAAATGCCTGCGTTGCGCGCAGACAGGTCATTGCAACGTACTGTACGCCTCATTCCTTAAGATTTGCCCGCCTTGAACTTGAAGCTTTTGATTTTTTGCGAGACTTTCATTTGTTCCCTCCCATTTTGTTCCTTCCCTTGCGTCTTATGCCCTGCGGCCATCACCTTCGGTGTTTATCCGGGTTGGGTATAAAGTTTTCGCTTGCCGGTTTATCCTATTTTCGATATTTCTATATCCTAACTTATTGAAACCTCCCCGCAGCAAGCTGCGGGGAATTCGCTCGCATTGCTTGTTCAAATTGGCGATTAATCGGAGAAGCTGATGACGGCTTATTTCATTCGAAGATTCATTTTAATTGTGCCTACATTTTTAGGTGTTACCATCATGGTATTTGCAATTACCCGTTTCGTCCCGGGAGGCCCCATTGAGCGGTTAATTGCACAAGCGCAGCAAATGCAACGTGTGGAAGGCGGGGTGTCTGAAAGATCAGGCACGGGAGGTCAAAGCCAGCCGCTTTCCGAAGAACAGATAGCCCAATTAAAAAAATACTATGGTTTTGACAAGCCGGTTTTGGTCAGTTACTTCCTTTGGCTGGGAAAAGTTTTAACCGGTGATTTGGGCACATCCACCCGGTATTATGATCCTGTCTGGAGCATGATCCGGGAACGGATTCCCATTTCACTCTATTTTGGTATGATTTCAATGATACTGGTTTACGGGGTTTGTATTCCTCTCGGTATTGCAAAGGCAATAAGACACAAGAGCTCTTTTGATAATATTACCTCTATTATCGTGTTCATCGGCTATGCCGTTCCCGGGTGGGTTGTCGGCATCTTGGCGCTGGTCGTGTTCGCGTCCCATTGGGAATTTTTCCCGCTGGGCGGTTTGGTGAGTGACGGTTTTGATAGTTTTACGCTTATAGAAAAAGCAAAAGATGTGGCTTGGCATACGATCTTACCGGTGATAGCGTATGTGGTGGGTTCGTTTACGGTGATGACCCTCTTAATGAAGAACACATTAATGGATAACTTGGCTTCAGACTACGTTCGTACTGCAATTGCCAAGGGATTGACGTTTAACAAAGCGGTATTCAAGCACGCTTTAAGAAACAGTCTGATTCCAATTGCCACCCATTTCGGAAATAATATCTCTGTTATTTTAATGGGATCTTTTCTTATTGAGAAAGTGTTCAACATAAACGGTATGGGACTTTTGGGTTATGAATCGATTGTTGAGCGCGATTACCCCGTTGTTTTGGGAATATTGGTCATATCTTCATTGCTGTTGATGATTGGAAACATTCTTTCCGACATTTGCGTTGCCATTGTCGATCCGAGGGTCCAGTTCGAGTAATGACACTTAATCCGTTGACCATAAAAAAGATTAAACGATTCAAGTCCATTAAGCGCGGATATGTCTCCTTTATTATTCTGTGCTTCATGATATTCGTATCTCTATTTGCCGAATTCTTCGTAAACAATCGAGCGGCAATCGTATACTATAACGGCAATCTTTTCTTTCCCACATACGGAAACATGAAATCCGGTACATCCTTTGGTTTGGATTATGACTATGAAACCGATTATCGGGAGTTGTCCCGGCGATTTAAAGCAGAGAAAAACGGAAATTGGATCTTGATGCCGGTTGTTCCCTTTAATGCTTATGAGAATGACCTCCGTAATGATGCATATCCGCCTTTCCCGCCGTCTTTGCAAGATAAGCATTATCTGGGTACCGATATCATCGGCAGGGATATGGTGGCTCGATTGATTTACGGGTTCAGGATTGCGATCTTATTTTCTCTGGTACTGCTATTGGTCAATTATACCATCGGCATCAGCATCGGTTGTGCCATGGGGTTTTTTGGCGGCAAGTTTGATCTTTTTTTTCAGCGAATTATCGAAGTATGGTCAAATGTGCCGTTTCTCTATGTAGTGATTATTATATCCTCGATAGTGGTGCCGAACTTTTTCATGCTGATATTGATCATGACATTTTTTGGATGGATCGGAATGACGTGGACCATGCGAACCATTACCTACAAGGAAAAAGCCAGGGAATATTCCCTTGCAGCCCAAGCGCTTGGGGCGTCTAATTTTCGTATTATATTTAAACACATTATCCCGAATACCGTGTCGATTATTGTCACGTTTGCACCGTTTTCCGTGTCAGGTGGGATCGTTTCATTAACGTCGCTGGACTATCTTGGATTCGGGCTTCCTCCGCCAACGCCGAGTTGGGGTGAACTGCTGCAGCAAGGATGGTCGAATATGGATGCTTACTGGATTGTCGGGTCGGTGATCGTGGCAATGACCGTTACCCTAATCACCGTTACCTTTATCGGTGAAGCCGTCAGAGAGGCGTTTGACCCGAAACTCCATACGACATTTGAATAGTAGGGATATGGAATGTAGCGTAAGGATTAATGCGCGGTTTGGAAGAAGGGCCACGTAGAAAAGAAAAAAGTAAAGCGGCAGGTGGGAATGAAAAGAATGTATCGAGCAAAACAAATCGGGTTATGCATGGTGGGCGTGGTGTTCATAATGATGTCGCTTTTTTGTTTTTGGGCGTGTAGTGATACGGTCCAAGAACCAAAAAATACAAAAGATATCAAACCTTTAACCAGGAATATGCCGGAGGAAACCCGCGAACCAAAGGCGATACCAAAGCTTCCGGAGGATATCCGGTGGTTGACCAACGATACGGATCCGATATTCGCATCTCCGGATGCCAAAAAGGGGGGGACTTTTCACGATGCAATTTTAAGTTTTCCTATGACCTTTCGGATGGTGGGACCGGATTCTAACGGCAGTTTTGCAGGTGTTTTACGCAGTAACCAGTTGAGCCTGATCGGGGTTCATCCCAATACCTTGAACATTCTTCCCGAAATTGCCACCCATTGGGCTTATGGTAAAGATAAAAAGAGCATGTATTTTAAACTGAACCCAAAAACCCGCTGGTCGGACGGTCACCCGGTGACCGCCGGGGATTTCGCATATACGATCAAGTTCATGCGGTCCAAAAAGATCATCGCACCGTGGTATAATGATTATTTTACCAAGGAAATCGACCATGTCATCATTTTTGATGATCATACCTTGGCGGTGGTCGGTACCAGGGCTCAGCCGGACCTTCATTTAAAGTTGGGCCTGAACCCGACACCGGAGCATTATTACGGAGAGCTTACAGAAGACTTTGTAAGAAAATACAATTGGGAAATTGTACCGAATACCGGTCCGTATCAGATACATGATTTTAAAAAGGGAAAATACGTCAAACTAAAACGAAAAGCAGATTGGTGGGCAAAAGACCTCCGTTATTTTAAACATCGATTTAATGTTAACTGGGTCATTTTCGATGTCGTCAGAGATCACAATATGCTTTGGCAATATTTCAAAAAAGCCAAAACGGATGTGTTCGGAATTACGTTGCCAAAGTATTGGCACGTAAAATCAAAAACACCGGTGGTAGAGAACGGTTATGTTCACAAAATATGGTTTTATAATGATACCCAGCAATCGGCCCAGGGCATGTGGCTGAATCAGGACAGAGCGATCTTCAAAGACAAAAATGTTCGGTATGCTTTTGCCCATGGAATGAATATCGAAAAGCTGATCGATCAGGTGCTTCGTAACGATTATTTCCGATTGGAGCACGGTTTCATGGGCTATGGCCCGTACTCCGATAACCGCATCAGGGCCAGACGATACGATTTGGATAAGGTCAATGATTATATGAAAAAAGCCGGGTGGAACCGGGGTCCCGACGGCATCTGGGCCAAAGGTCAAAATCGCTTTTCCGTTGAAATAACCTATGGTTTTGAAGGCCATACACCGAGGCTTGTGGTGTTAAAAGAGGAGGCCAAAAAAGCCGGTATTGAACTTAGACTTCAAAAGTTGGATGCTGCAGCTACATTTAAAAAGTTCCTGGAAAAAAAACATGATGTGGCATGGATGGGGTGGAGTACGTCCTTACGTCCTCAGTACTGGGAGCATTTCCATTCCGTAAATGCGCATAAGCCCCAAACCAATAATATTACCAATACGGATGACCCCGAGATGGACAGACTGATCGATGCTTACCGGAACTCCCTTGCCGAACAGGAGCGAATTGCCCTTTCAAAAGAAATTCAAGAGAAAATTCATGAAATCGGGGCATTTGTTCCCACATTCATGGTGCCGTATGTGCGTGAGGCCTATTGGCGATGGTGGAGACTGCCAACGGTTCCCGGGACAAAACATACCGGGAGTCTTTTTGATCCTTTCAGCAGTTCGACGGGTGGTTTGTTTTGGTACGATGAAGCATTTCATGAAGAAACCAGAGCGGCGATGAAATCCGGCAAGACCTTTCCGCCGGTGACCATTATTGATGTGACTTATAAAATGGGGATCATCTTCCGATTAGTTGGTGTTAATTAAGGCAAAATTGGGTCATCTCCAATTGAGCAGGTGTGATCCCAGAGGGTACAAGGGGTCAAGGATTCAAGGGTTCAAGTGACACGGAGTGAAGCGTAGCGCTTACCATCAGCGCTCAAAGCTAAAGAATTACAAAGATTTGAAAGTCTGGCAAAAGTCATAC
>JAUXEW010000110.1 GCA_030620375.1 Desulfobacteraceae bacterium
CAATGGATTGACAATCCCGGGACATCTATACGGAATCCCTTGGATATGGCCAGTTCGTTTTTTATTCTTGATAATCACAAGCCGCTCTTTAAGCGACTCGATTTAGAAGCAAACATCGACATCATTGGTGTGGTTATGGCCATAGAATACATGGGTGTCGCAGGAAGAAAGGCGAGCGAGATAGCCAATTACGTTCTTAATGTTCTGACTTTGGCGTTTGAAGAAGTCAAAAAACCAATCATAATTGTCTTTCCGGAAACCATAAGGGCAAAGGTCAGGCTTGACTTAGAAAGAAAGATCACTAAAGCTGGATATCCGGTATTTCCCAGTGTTGAACGCTGTACGCGCGCAATGAATAATGTCATGTGGTTGAACAGAGGTTAGTCCTTGTGTCCTATGCCTTCCACCTTGCTCAACCCTATAGTTGCATAAATAACATGACAAAATAGGTTTAAAAGCAATAATTACAAACCATTCAACCTTTTTTAACTGTTATGCTGGAATGAACTCCATATGGCATCAAAGAAATCAGTGAAAAGCAGCCATGTTATTTACCCTACGGGAAAGCCGATGGCACTGCACCTCCAGCGTTGTCAAGGGATTGCGGTAAATTACTACAGCTGCACCCTTGACGCCTCGGATCTGCAGTACCCTCGACTTTTGCAACGTCAGGGTCAATTGAGGTTCCGGTTTATCCGTGTTCGGTTTAGTAAACCATTTTTAATGGCCACACAATAGAAGATGGAGAGTTGTGATGAGCAGAATATATTATGGCTGGTGGATCGTGCTGGCGGCTTTCAGTACGCTTTTCGTTTGTGCGGGAATCGGCTTTTTCACGCTTCCGGTGTTTTTAAAATACATTTCAGCCGATATGAATTGGGGCCGTGACAGCCTTTCCAATGCCGCTGCTTTATCAGCACTGACGGCCGGTTTTGTGACGCCTGTAATCGGTTACCTCATTGACCGGTTCGGCACAAGGGCCGTCATGATGATCGGTGTGCTGATTCTCTCCACCAGCTTTTTCGTTTTAGCACGAATCCAGACCACTTACCAAATTTATATCATATTTTTTTCTATCGGGATCGGCATGGCGGCGACAACGCTTCTTCCCTGCCAGACACTAATTTCCCGATGGTTTGAGAAAAGAAGAGGCCGGGCAATGGGCATTATCGCTGTTGCCAACGGTCTCGGCGGTGTGGTGTGGATGAACATATCCGATTTTCTGATCCAGACCAGGGGATGGCGAAATGCATATGAGATATTGGGTATTATCATCGCCGTCATTTCATTGCCGCTTATCTGGTTCATTATCCGCAATTCGCCCAAATCAATGGGGCTTCCGGTCGATGGATATTTTGAATTTTCGTCGGTTAGCGGATCGACGGAGTCCGGAACATTGGCCGGCGTTGAGGAAGAAGTCGGCTACACCTTAAAAGAGGCACTGCGGACGATAAGTTTCTGGCTGATATTCTGCGCCACTTTCTTCGTGATGTTTGCTGCTTCAGGTTTCGGCCTGCATATCGTGGCTTTCCTTTCGGATTCCGGATTTACCTCCCGCGGTGCGACGATGGTTTGGAGTATCAGTCTGGGCATCAGTATTGCCGGCCGGTTTACATTTGGATTTATTTCGGAACACTATCCAAAACGCTATATGGCTTCGATTGCGAACCTATCTCGTTCGGTCAGTATACTATTGTTTGTTCTTTTTGCACTTCAGTTTGTACCCCAAGGTGTTGCCGTCCTCCAGCTGGTCATTTTGTATGGTTTAGGCCAGGGGTGTAATGCCGTCATTAACCCGCTATTGGTCGGTGAGACCTTTGGAGTGAAAGCCTTTGGAAAACTGATGGGACTTCTTGGGATTCCCTTTACCATGGGAGCCGCATTGGGCCAGGCATCGGGCGGCTGGCTTTTTGAATGGCAGCATAATTATCATATTGCGTTTGGTGCCTTTGCGCTGTCATTTCTCTTGGCAGGGATCTTCGTTTTTTTTGCCAAACCACTTGTGAAAATCCGGTAAGAACGAAATAGGATCGATTGGATCGATATCAATGAATGTTCGGAAAGGAGACATCGTTAATGACACCCCATCCGTTAGAAGGAATTTTCCATCCTAAATCGATTGCAGTGATTGGTGCTACTTCAAATCCGAATACCGGCGCCTTTGGGTTTACCGAGTCTCTCATAGAGTATGGTTACCGGGGAAAAATCTACCCCGTAAACCCCAGGCACACGGAAATATTAGGAATTAAGGCATATCCGAATATTAAAGATGTTCCCGGACCCGTAGATTATGTGATTTCTTGTGTACCTGCACCTGCAGTTTTAGACATGATAGCGGATTGTTCACAAAAGGGTGTTAAAACGATTCACCTTTTTACGGCTCGCTTTAGCGAAACCGGACGCGAAGAAGGAGTCGAACTTGAGCGGGAGGTGTTGCAAGCGGCAAAAAGAGGTGGAATTCGCATTATCGGTCCCAACTGTATGGGGCTTTATTATCCGAAGGAGGGAATATCATTTTGCGATGCCATGCCCAAGAAAAGCGGCACGACAGGTCTTATATCTCAAAGCGGCCAGATGGCGGAAGAGGTCGGGCGGTACGCGGCTTTGCGGGCGGTTTATTTGAGCAAAGCAATTAGTTATGGAAATGCCATTGATTTTAACGAGTGTGATTTTTTAGAGTACTTTTCCCAAGACCCGGATACCAATGTCATTTTGATGTATGTGGAAGGCGTTCGAAACGGCAAGCGATTTTTAAAGTTATTGCAGCATGCAACTGCTATTAAACCGGTAATCATTCTTAAAGGCGGTAAGGGAGAGTCGGGAACACGAATGGCATCATCGCATACGGCATCGTTGGCCGGGTCACGAAAGATATGGGAAAGCCTGATTTATCAGGCCGGAGCAGTTTCTGCAGAAAGCCTTGAAGAATTGATTGATCTGGCGGCTTCCTTCACCTATCTGCCGCCGATTTTAGGTTTAAACGTGGGCGTAGCCGGCGGTGGCGGAGGGGCAAGCGTTCTGGCCGCGGATCAATGTGAAGCGGCAGGGCTCAATGTTATCCCCCTTCCTGCTGAGATCCGAGATGAGTTAAAAAGAAAAGGGAGTAAAATATGGGACTGGATTGGTAATCCTGTGGATATGTCAATCCGGGATCGCGTTGATTTCGTACCGGGCGATACTTTGCAGATGATGGCAAAAAATAAAAATTTTGATATGCTGATCGCCCTTATGAATGATCCGCATCACAAACGGCAGAAGGGAACCACGGCTGAATCTTATTTGGAACAGTTTAACCTTGAAGCGCAAAAAGATAAACCGATGCTCGCTGTGATACCGGAAAAGAGCCTGGGCGCTGACGAGTTTGATCATTGGAGCTGGAAGGTTGTGTGCGAAGTACGGACAAAATTAATCGAAGCCGGCATACCATTTTATCCCACCGCTGTCCGGGCGGCCACGGCGGCAAGAAAGCTGGTTGGGTACTATCAAGAAAGAGAACAGTCAGTGCGTGAACGAAAACTGCCGATTTCTCCAATTAGCGCTGAAAAGCTTCACTAAAGTGCCTGCGTCAGGCTCCCCATGAGAGCTCGCGGAGAGAGCCAGGGGATTTTCGGAATATTTAAACATATCCCTCACGACATCAGTCAAAGGCCCGTATGCCGATGGCCTCGCGTCCGATGACCAATTTCTGTATCTGGGTGGTTCCGTCAGGAATGGTCAGCGATCTGGCATCTCTTAAATATCTTTCAACGGCGTAGTTCTCATCTATCCCCCTTGCACCGTGAATCTGTAAAGCCTTTGAAGCTACTCGAACGGCGGCTTCACATGCATACCCTTTCGCGATTGATGACTCCAAACGGGCTCTTTTCCCCTGATCGATGAGTTGCCAGGCGCGATAAGTGAGAAAACGTGATGCGTCTGTTTCGGTTATCATATCCGCGATCATTTCCTGGACCATCTGAAAGCCGCCGATGGGTCTGCCGAACTGTTCCCGCTGGCGCACATAATCGATTGAAGCATCAACAGCGGCCTGGCAGATGCCTACAGCCAGAACCGACATTGTGGAGCGAGCAGATTCAAAGGCGGCCATCATGTTCTTATAGCCGGAACGGGATTCTCCCTGGTTTCCCGTACCGCCGAATCCGCTGATGACGTTTTCATCCGGAACCCGGCAGTCCTTAAAAAACAATTCTGATGTAGGAAACGCACGCCAGCCGATTTTATGCAGCTCCCGATGTTCAAAAGGAGAAACCTCCCTTTCTACCAGCACCATGGATATCCCCATCTGACCTTTCCCGCTATCCGTAATTGCCAAAACATTAACCACATCCGCCACACTTCCGTTGGAAATCCAGGTTTTGCTGCCGTTTAGAATCCATTCATCACCATCCTTAACCGCCCGTGTTTTGATGGAAGCGGCATTGGATCCTGCATCCGGTTCCGTGATAGCCGCACAACCGATGAGCTCTCCTTTTTGTGTTCGTGTAAGAAATTTTTCCATAAAATATGGCGAAGAAACCGCAACCATATTGGCTGATGAAGCAATCCATATGCTCGCCGCCAGCCCTGACCAGACGCGGGAAAGCTCTTCAATGAGCATTGCCATGGTGGTGGCATCCAATCCTTTTCCGTTATACTCCTTGGGAACCATGCCGTTATAGTAGCCGAACGGCATCAGCTTTTTAATGAACCCTACCAGCTCTTCTCTTGTCAATGGTCCTTTAAGATCCCGCTCATTGGCAATCGGGGCGATCTCTGTTTCTAAGAATTCGCGAACCTCATTTTTCAGCTTTTTTTGTGCCTCCGTAAATTCAAAATCCATGGTGCAATTCCTCAAGTCTATAGTAAATTGTCAAAAATATGTTCCCTTTAGCAAATGTCGTGAATGATTTCGTTTAAGGCGATTAGCTGTTTGAGCCCGTTAGAGTGTTTCCGCCGCTTAATGCAGGGCGGAAAGCCCTAATATTTCCCGGGCAACGAGCAATTGTTGGATTTGAGTGCTCCCTTCCATTACGGTAAGGCAGTGAGCATCCCGGTAATGCCGTTCCATGGGGAATTCGTCCGAGTAACCGTAGGCACCGTGAATCTGGATTGCCTTAGAGGTAACGTCAACCGTCATTTCCGAAATATATGCCTTGGCCATGGCAATTTCTTTGGGACAGCGTATCCCGTCATCCAGCATCTTAAAGGCCCGGAAGCAGAGTAGTTTGGCGGCATCTAGACCGGTTGCCATTTCCGCAATCATCTGCTGAATCATTTGAAATTGACCGATGGGTTTTCCAAATTGCTCTCTTTGTTTCGCATATGTAACAGAAGTCTCAAGCGACGCTTCCGCAATTCCGATAGCAACGGCCGAGATGTGGCACTTTTCTTCATTTAGCACCTGCTTAATCAGGTTCAACCCTTCTCCCCGAGGACTTATAAGGTTTTCTATAGGCACATGACAGTCCTTAAATTCAAGTTTTGCTGTGGAAAGCGCTTTAAGCCCCATTTTCGGTATTTCATCGGCAGTATAGGGTGATACGTCCCTCTCCACCAAAATGAGTCCTAGAGAATTTTGGCCTTGTGCAGATTCACTGATATTTGTGATCAACAAGACCAAGTCCGCTATTGAACCATTGGAAATCCATGTTTTTGTTCCGTTTATAATATAATGCTCCCCGTCAGGTACGGCCGTGGTTCGAATACCGGACAGGTCGGTTCCGGCCCATGGCTCGGTCAATGCTATGCAGCCGGTTTTCTCGGCGTGGAGCAGCGGGGATAGAACTCTTTTGATAATGTCCTTATTTTTAGAACTCAAAATCACAGATATGGCATTCGATGTGGTGGCTGAAATTGCCCCAAGGGAGGCCCACGCCTTCCCCAATTCCATTAAAATAATTCCTGCCTCTGTATAACTCAATTCCGGACCGCCATTTTTCTCCGGGGTAAGAGAGCCGATATATCCGAACGGAATCAGACTTGTTAAAAGGCGACGTGCGTGTTCCGTTGACAATGGCCCTTTTTGATCTTCTTCGCTTGCAACGGAAATGATTTTGTCCTTTAGATACTCTCGAACTGAATTTTGGAGCATCTTTTCTTCGCTAGTAAAATTAAATTCCATATCTTTCTCCAAAAAATTCGAACCTAATCCGAGCGTTTTAAATTTCGGAAATGGTTAAACATAATAATATTTTTAAGGAATCCGGTCGGTTTGAATTTCCAAAATGTAAAACCTTTCGGGATTTCCAGTTTTACCCAAGTTTCGTACCCTAAATTAAAAGTAAATCCTTTAAGGAGCGGTGCGTGATTCACTCCCCTTAAAACAGGCTGCTTTACAGCAATGTTAGAGTGCGAAACTTGAACATTTACCATATGAAAATTTGACATATATGTAAAGCAGGAATAATTATCGCTTGATAGTGTCCAATTTGACATGAAATTGTTTTTCAGTTATATCCCATTGCAAGTAAATTACCACCCGCACAGCGGGTGGCTTTCCTTTCCCGCAAAGCGGGAAAAAAGGGGGGCACGCCAGTGCCTCAAAGTTTCAGTTTTATCCCGGTGCGAAGCACCGGGTTTTTTTAAAACAAATAAAGCAAATGCCGTAATTTAAAAGATTGGGGGAAGAAAACTTGTAACACTGGATGAGGCTGTCGAAAAATGCCAAAATCGGACTTTTTCGACAGTCTTATCAATTAGAGAAACGGGGAGTTAAAAATGAGATTATCTGAACCAAGAGTTACACCGCTTGAAGTATCCGACATGGATGAGGAACAGCGCGAGGTTGTGCGCCGTGCCGCTTTGGGTGAGCCGATAAACATCTTTACAACTTTGGCGCGACATACCAAGCTGCTTAAACGCTGGTTGGTATTTGGCGCTCACGTGCTTAACAAATCGACCATACCGCCGAGGGAACGTGAACTTGTAATTTTACGTATCGGCTGGCTTTGTCAATCAGAATATGAATGGGCGCAACATGTAGTGATCGGGAAAAACGTCGGTCTCACAGAAGAAGAAATCGCCAGGATTAAAGAAGGACCGGATGCAGAAGGGTGGGCGCCGATGGATCAGGCATTGCTTCGCGCCACTGATGAATTACATGGTGATGCGTTTATTTCCGATTCTACATGGAACGATTTAAAAAAGACCTATAGCGATAATCAAATGATGGACCTTATATTTGCCGTCGGCAATTACACCCTTGTATCCATGGCGCTTAATAGTCTGGGCGTACAAATAGATCCGGGTTTAAACGGTTTTAAGAAATGAAGCCAAGTTCATGCTGTTTTGATAGATTGACTCAGGAAGGCAACCTCTTCCATTACATCCGCCAGGTTCAGCGTAAGGAGTTGATAATCTTTTACTAGAATTTTTCCGTCTACCATTACGTCCCTCACGTCGCCCCCGGAAGCGGCATATACGATATGCGAAACCGGGTGATGCATTGGGACTAAATGGGGTTTATGCGTATCCACAATAATGATATCCGCCTGCTTGCCGATTTCGATAGAGCCGATGTTTTCCCCGAGTCCAATCGCTCTGGCGCCGTTTAGAGTAGCCAATTTTAAAACGCTTGGGGCATTCATTGCCGTTGGATCGAGCGTGTTGACCTTGTGCAGTTTTGCCGTAGAATCCATTTCTCCGAAAAGATCCGAATCATTATTACTGGCACACCCGTCCGTACCCAGACCAACGGGTATGCCGGCGGCCAAAAACTGTTGAACCGGTGCAATACCCGATGCCAGTTTCATATGGCTTTGGGTATTAACGGAAATCGTGGACCCCTGTTTTTTTATGGCAGAGATGTCCCGGTCATTTACCCAAATGGCGTGAACGAGCAATGTTTTTTGGTCCAGTATGCCCATTTTTTCCAGAAATTGAACCGGCGTGGTGTGATGCTCGGATTGAATCTGTTTCAGTTCGTTTTGTGTTTCAGCCACATGAATCTGGAAAAGCAGGTTGCTGTGATTTGAGGCGGCTTTTGATTTGACCAAAGTTTCCTTGGAACAGGTATAAGGAGAGTGGCAAAAAATGGACACCGAAATCCTGGATGAAATCCCCTTCCATTTTTCAACAAATCGAATGGCGTTATTAACGTTATCCGCCGGTTTAGGTACGCCTGGAGCAGGGAAATCGATGACACCCTGCCCCAGAACCGCCCTCATACCGGACTCTAAAACCGCTTGAGCAACGGCGTCTTCGTAAAAATACCCGTCACAGCAAGTGGTCGTACCGGACAGGATCATTTCCGCGCATCCCAAAAGCGATCCCAATTTTACCGAATCAGGATTAATATGTTTTTG
The DNA here is from genome assembly GCA_030620375.1 of Desulfobacteraceae bacterium. Lineage (GTDB taxonomy): Bacteria > Desulfobacterota > Desulfobacteria > Desulfobacterales > UBA5616 > JAUXEW01. The sequence continues at coordinate 8,283 of JAUXEW010000110.1, forward strand.
TTCGGCGGGAAAAATATATTCGTTTAGCCATTCTGTTAAGGGGAGGTCGTCGGCAAGCCCTCTAAAAAGGGACATTGGAAGATGCGTATGGGTATTGACCAGACCAGGGAGAATGATCCCGCCGTTGGCATCGATCATGGTTTTTGCCGGGGGAGGTTTATTCCCGTCAATAGTTCCGACCTGTTGGATTTTTCCGTCTAATATACCGATGAATCCATTTTCGATAATGTCAAAATCCGGATTTACCGTAATAACTATACCATTGTGGATTACGATATCATGGGAGAATGGTGTCAAATCTTGCATAGTGAATAAAGATGTTTGTATTTATTTTGTAAATCGGGATTCTGCTGCAGCCTGGTCTTCATGGAACTTATGAGATGGCTTATGGCCGAATAGCTCATACCAAATAAACGA
>JAUXEW010000142.1 GCA_030620375.1 Desulfobacteraceae bacterium
ATGTTGCCTACACCCGGTCCAACCGTGGCATAGCAGACACCGGGCTTTCGGGTAACTTTGGAGTAGGCTTCGGCAGCATACCCAGCGCTCTGTTCGTGACGGACAGTGATGGTTTTAATGCCGGCATTGCTCATTTCATCCACCATCATCCAGATGTGACCGCCGGAAACACCGAAAGCGATTTCCACGCCGTGTTCGACTAAGGCATCGGCAAGGTAGGTGCTGGGATTCGGGTGATGCTCCAATTCTCCATGCGGAATTTCCTGGCCAGATAATTTTTCTTTTTGATCGGTTGCCATGTTTGATTCCTTTCTCTGTAAAGTTTATAAAATTATTAACCAAAGCTATTCATTATTTGGGTCATCTTCTTCAAAAAACTCGATTTTTACGTACTCGTCATCAGAATCATCGGTTTTTCCAAATTTAAAGGTACGGCCCGTAAATTCTCTTTCAATAAATTCTTTTGACGCAGGGATATACTTTTCCGGGGATGCCCAAAACATCTGAGGCGGTCCGTACGGAGGAATATGCTCCAGGCTGTTGGGCGGTATGCACCATTCCACGGGATATTTTATGGGCCTGCCCGACTTTGTTGTCCAAACCGGTAAAGAACGCTGCATAGTCCATTCAAACACTCTTCCCAGCTGCAGCAACAGGTCGATATCTATACCGGTTTCGATTCCCATCTCGTCCAGCATCACCAGGCAGTCTTCCGTCGGACAATTGCCGACTTCCCAGGAATTGGTATAAAGCGGGCCACTTCCTTTTCCGGGTGTGCCTTCCACCATAAAAGCCGGTTGCCCGCCACCCATACCCAGGGATGTTTCGATAATCCGCGCGCCGGCCAGGATGCAGGCAAAGGTGTTGGATATTGACATTCCTCTGCATTCGTGGAAATGGGCCACCCTGAATTTAATCTGATCATCATATTTTCCGTACCGATCTACCATGGTCGACATATATTCATACGACCGTCTTGGGTTGGATTCTCCGGTAGTGTCACAGGGAGTAAAATTCTTTATGCCGTGATCAAGTCCCCAATCCATGAGTTCTAAGGTGTTTTCAATGCCCACAGGCCCGGAAATGGGTGATCCGTACACGCACGCTATCGCCATGTCTATTTCAAAGCCGTTTGCTTCGGCAATTTTGATGAAGTCCGGAATCTGTGCCAGGTATTCTTTCCGGGTTCTACCGGAGTTTCTGCGGCCGTGAAGATCTTCAGAAGAAATGGTGAACGCGACGCTATTCGGCGGATACCCTTTTTGAGCCATATCTGCTGCACGTTCAAAAGCCTTTTTGGTCATACCGTAACATTTCAAATCGGGTTTTTCTTCTTGAACAATTTTAAGTTTATGGACTCTTTCCAAAACTTCTTCGGCGTCTCTGGATTGTGTGAGAAGCGCCGGATGTCCGAAGTTAGTCACTTCTATATATTTGTATCCGGCTCGCACGAGCTGATCGGCGTACCAGATCTTTGCATCGGTTGGAACTATGGTCGAGGCGTGTTGCAGGCCGTCTCTTAATAAAAGTTCAAGCATGGTTATTTCTTTTGGAAGAACCCCTTTTATTTCAACGCCTTCTTCAGCTTTTGTTGGATTCATTTTTCCCCCTTTCCTTACTTGGCATATGTGTGGGTTGAAATTAATTGTTTTCGGCTTTTTTCATTCTTTTTTCACCACGGAGATCACAGCGTACACAGAGAAAATAGGGTTACCCGGTGGTCTTTACGTCAACAACCCAAGTCCCTTCCAGCTCGTATGCATCCGATTTTGCGACCAGGGTCTCTTCACCTCCCAGCTCCAACGGTCGTCCGGCAGGTGAATATATTCTGAATCGATCCCCATTTTTTAAGACAGACATGGTAACCTCTCGCCATTTATTCATTCCCATATCTTTAAATATTTTCCGTGAATCTTTAGCTTCTTTAAGAATCTTTTTCATATGCTTTCACCTCTTTTTTCGTCGCCTCAAGAAAGACTCCCCTTATATCATTTAATGGATTTATTTTCCAACCATTTGGAAACGATCTTCCGTGCTGCTTTCTCGGGTTCTATCTTCTGTCGGGAAACATCTTCCACTAAAAGGTCAAATTCCTCGATCTTTTGGAAATCATTCCAAAATGCCTTTGAAAATTCCGCTTCAACACGATGCCGCAATTCATCGGCGACCTGTTTTTTTATCTTTTGGCTCAATGTCTGATCTGATTCGAACGGATCAAAAAATTCCATTACAATTCGATATTCGTCGGTGTCGGTTACTGAAATTTTGGCGTTGGGATACCGCTTCCGAAAAACCTGGAGCATTGGCATATTTTCTTTCATGACGGTCGCGGCGAATCGTTTATAGCCATTTTTTAGAGCAATCTTTTCAAGTTGTTGAAGCAGGTAGGAAGCGATTCCCATTCCCTGGTATTCTTCACCCACGATAAAGGCAACTTCAGCGCTGTCATTTTCTCCTTCCGCATAGGATCCAATGGCTTTTATCTCCTTATGTCCGCCTGTCTGGACACGGCCGATTAGGGACATGTTCTTTCGATAATCAACTTTTGCCCATTCCATCTGGACCACTTCATGTGAAAACAGTTTCATATCATAGAAAAATCTTAAATAGATGGTCTGTTCCTGCAGGGAGTAAAAAAAGTTTCGGAAATCAAATTCATCCGACGGTAATATCGGTCTGAATTCTAATGTTTTTCCGTTTGGTAACGTCAGCGTACTTTTATAGTCTTCGATGAAAATGAGATCTTCCTGTGAAGGCGGAAGCTGATCAGAAAATATATACCGGCGCTTTTTTGCCGACTCGATGAGTTCAGCACGGAATTTGGGGTGCGCAATCTGCGTCAGTTCCATCACCCGCTGGTAAATGCCCTTCCCCTGAAGCTCCGCAATCCCATACTCCGTAACCACAAAATTAACATCTCCTCGAGTCGTGGCAACACCGGCACCTTCACTTAGTGTGGGAACAATACGAGAAACCGTCCCTTTCTTAGCCGTAGACGGAAGGGCAATAATTGAAAATCCTCCCTTTGACATAGAACAACCGCGCAGAAAATCTACCTGGTCACCAATGCCGCTGTAAAATAGCTGGCCCATTGAATCTGAACAGACCTGTCCGGTCAAATCAATTTCCAGCGCTGAACTTATGGAAACCATATTGTCATTTCGGGCAATTTGCATGGGATCGTTAACAAAATCCGAAGATCGAAAATAAAACATGGGATTTCGATCCACATACCGGTAAATCTTCTCAGACCCCATGCACATGGAAGCTACCACCATTTCGGGAAGCAGTGTCTTTTTTCTGTTCGTGATAACCCCCTTCTTAAATAAGGGCAAAAAGGCGTCGGTGATCAACTGCGTGTGAATTCCAAGATCTTTCTTGTTGTCTAGATACCGTAATATGGAAAGGGGAAGAAATCCGAACCCGATTTGAAGGGTGGCGCCGTCATCCACCAGTTGAGCCACATAATGTCCGATTCTTTCCGTAATTTCTTTTTCTCTGCTGGTACCGGTCCGAACGGTTTGAACCAGCTGTTCTTCATGCCAGACCAAATAATCGATTTCATCTACATGAACAAAAGTAGCGCCAAATGTTCTCGGCATCTTTGGATTAACCTGTGCAATAACCAGCTTTGCATTTTCCATCCCCGCACGGGTAATATCAACCGATATCCCCAAACTGCAATATCCGAATTCATCCGGCGGGCTGACCTGGATCAGGGCAACGTCTATACCAATCTGTTGACTTTTAAATAGATGGGGAATTTTTGAGATGTAGGCAGGAATGTAGTCTATTTTTCCTTGAAAAGCCGCATCGCGCATATTGCTGCTGATAAAAAAAAGCTTTAAGGAGAATCGTTTTAGAAACGCTTCATCATTAACATAGGTAGCCAGCGACCATGACAGCATCTGGAAAATCACCATATCATACAAGCTCTTATCCGCTATCATAGCCTTGATTAAAGGCGCGGGCTCACCCCCGCCTGAGCCTATAAAAACACGGCTGCCGCTGGTGATCTTTGAGATCGCCGCTTGTGCACTTACAAGCTTTTCCGGACAGTATTGATGCAAGTCCATGGCCCTTCCCCCTGTTAAATCTAAATCTTTCTTTCCTGGCCTTCCCAATACGGACTTTTCAATATCCGTTTTAAAATTTTTCCGGTGGCCGTTCGGGGGTATTCATCCACAAAATCAATAGACCGTGGACACTTATACCCGGCCAGATTTTCTTTGCAATACGCTAGAATTTCCCGTTCGCTGATGGTTTCTCCCTCTCTGAGTTTCACCACAGCCTTAACCTCTTCTCCGAAATCTTCATGAGGCACACCGATCACCGCTACTTCGGATACCGGGGAAAGCTGTGCGATAATTTCCTCAATTTCAGCGGGGTAGATATTTTCTCCACCGGAAATAATCATATCATGCTTGCGATCAACCAGATAATAATATCCTTCCTCATCACAATAGGCGACATCTCCCGCAGTTGACCATTCACCGTTAATAGCTGATGCGGTTTTTTCCGGTTCCTTATAGTATCCAATGAAGGCAGACCGGGTTTTTGCCCACAAGACACCCTGCCGGCCGGGTTCGGAAACCCTATTTCCATCTTCATCGATCAGCCGAATGTCTATCCCGGGATTGGGCTGCCCGATACTTCTGACCTTTCGCATCTGGTCTTTATGTCGCAAGGTGGTCAACGCACCGGTTTCAGTAGAACCGTACCCCTCACTAAACCGAACATTTTTAAAAAATTCAAGGGCGGCTTCCTTGGTTTTTGTTAATAACGGTGCGGATGAACTTCCCAAAGAGGTGAGCGAACTGATGTCATATTTATTTTTAATTTCATCCGGAAGTTCCAGAATCCGGGTGATCATGGTAGGCACCATAGAGCTGGTGGTAACCTTCTCTCTATCGATAATCTGCAACACTTTTTCAGGGTCGAATTTTCCCGAAGGAAAGATAACATTGGTGCCCCCCACCCAAAAGGTGATCAATGTTGCCCAGACACTGTTGGAATGGCATATCGGAATGATAGCCAGCAAAACCCGGTCGGCCAGGTTGATATGAGGTTTCCCGGCGGTTCGTACAAAAACATTTTTTACGATATCCATGGTTCCCCGAATCGTGTTCATCGCCCCTTTGGGAAACCCTGTCGTCCCGGATGTATACCCGAAATAAAAAATGTCACTTTCCTTCTGATCGACACTATCCGGCTCATAAGTCGGATTTCCCTCAAGCAGGTCCTCATAATTCAAATACCCTTCAGGTGTCTGATCCTTGGGGCCGACAATGAAAATATGTTCCTTTTTTATTAAGGGAATGTTTTTCGGATTAATTTTATCGAACAGTTCAACGCCGACAAACAACGCCACAGAATCTGAGTTATTAATAACATATTCCAGTTCAGCGGGAGTCAGCCGGAAATTAATAGGCACGGAAATCATACCTGCCCGCGACAGCGCGTGATAAATCTCCAGGAATTCGATGTGGTTGTACATAATAATCGATATCTTATCCAGGCGATTATATCCCCTTTTTAAAATTGCATGGGCAAGCTGGTTGGCCCTGGTGTTGAGTTCTTCATAGGTAACACTTTTGTCCTCAAAGACAGCCGCTACTTTTTGTGGGCTTCGCCAGGAATTTATTCTTAAACCGTCTGCCAGATTCACTTCTTCCTCCATTCTTGTATTGATGGGTTATATTTTTACGTCGCGTCCTTCCCAGTATTTATCCCGAATTTTACGCTTAAGAATTTTACCCATGGGATTTAAGGGCAAGGATTCCCAGAAATCAACCGACTTGGGACATTTATAAGCCGCCAGATGTTCTTTGGTATAAGCAATGATCTCTTCTTCGGTGATGTTAACCCCCGACACCGGCACCACAACCGCCTTAACCGCTTCGCCCCACTTTTCATCAGGAACGCCGATGACGGCCGCCTGCTGAACCTTAGGATGCTGGGCCAGCACGTCATCCACTTCGGTGGGATAAACATTTTCTCCACCGGAAATAATCATGTCGTGTTTGCGGTCCACGATATAGTAGAATCCTTCTTCATCCATCATGGCCATGTCCCCTACTGAGACATATTCTCCGCGGAAGGCTTTGGCATTGACGTCGGGTTGATTATAATAACCCTCAAACATCCCCGTTGTGATGGCAAAAAGCTCACCCACCTCACCGGCTTTGCAGTCATTACCGTCTGCGTCCAAAATTCTGATCCGGCAGAAGGGCGCGGCCTTTCCGCAACTACGGATCTTCCGATACATGTCCTTTGGATGCAGCCCCGTAACGCCCCCGGTTTCAGTTGCACCATAGCCTTCGTGTAATTCCACGTTTTTAAAGAAATCTAAAATCATCTTCTTGGTTTGTGTCATGAGGGGGGCCGAAGAACAGAGGATCGTATTTAACGAGCTGATATCATACCGCTCCTTATCTTCGACCATCAATATCAGGCTGTACATGGTGGGAACCATTGAGCTAAAGGTAATTTTTTCTCTTTGGATAATCTCTAAAATCTCCCGGGGGTCAAATCCGCCGGAGGGATAAATATAGGTGGTCGCCCCATTAAAAACACCCCCCAGACCAAACCAGATGGAGTTTGAATGAAAGATGGGCATGATCATTAGATTAACGGTGTCCGGGGTAAAATGCCCTGTATTCATGACCAATAGAATGTTCGCTCGGTGAGATCGCATGGCCCCCTTGGGTCGCCCCGTTGTTCCGGAAGTATATCCGATATACCAGGTACTGGTCTCGTCGATCCTGATTTCAGGATCTTCGGGACTTGAATCGGCCAGCAAATCCTCATAAACCGTGTCATCCGACCTGCCTTGTCCACCGAAAGCAATGGTGTCGCCCTCCCCGACTTTTTCAAAATCATCGCGGACATTACTGATAATGTCTTTGAATTGAGTTTCGTATATCAAGGCCCGGCTGTCGGAATGGTTAACAATGTGGATGATTTCAGGACCGACAAATCGAAAGCTAATCGGCACGGCGACCATACCGGCTTTTCCTATGGCAAACAGGATTTCAAAGTACTCGATGCAATTGAAGCCCATGATGGCAATATGATCACCGGGCTGGTATCCCTTTGCCAGAAGCCCGTTTGCCAGTCGATTCACCCGCTCTTCAAAATCGGCATAAGTGATCCGCCGGTCTTTAAATATAAATGCAATTTTATCCGGCAGGCTTCGAGCGCTCGCCCTCAGGGCATCACCGACAACAAGACGTGGCATTTGTCTTTTCTCCTCTTACGATTGCATTGTTTTTGCAACATACTGCGGTTCAATACCAAAGGCATATCCCCTTGTCAATTTGGTTTAGAAACTAACCCGGACAGGCCGTAAGGCACCGTAAACGAGACCTTTGAAAAATGTTCATTTTTGTTCAAGGCCAAGGAAGGCGAAAATTTAGCGCTGAAAAGCTTCACTGCGTGCAACCACAGGAATACATTGAGTCTTTTGAGGATAGCGCTAAAAAGCTTCACTACACGCAAAATTTGAGCCTGACGCCGGGATTGGGCAAAAAGGGGCGTTTTGCAAAGGTCTCTATTCTAAAAGGAACGCTTGTGATTAGGAAGATCATATCCGGCGGGCAAGCCGGC
>JAUXEW010000040.1 GCA_030620375.1 Desulfobacteraceae bacterium
GAGTATAAGCTAGTAATCGAGCTTTGGCTGGATTGGGGTCGTATACGCCTTAATAACATTGCTTAGCCGGACAAATTCCTGAACATCGAGGGATTCCGCCCTGCTGAGCGGATTGATCCCCGCTTTTTCCAATATCGGTAAAATTTCTTTGGGTTCTAAATGAAGTTGGCTTCCCTTTAGAGCGTTTTTCAAGGTTTTTCGTCTTTGTCCGAACGCGGCTTTCAGTACCTCAAATAGAAATATTTCATTATCTGCAGGAAGGTCCGGTTTGGGTTTAAAGTTAATGGACAGCATGACGGAATCAACTTTTGGTTTTGGGAAGAATTGATCGGCTTTGACTTCCATTATCTTTTTCAATTCTGCACCATACTGCAACATCACGGAGATGCGGCCGTATTTTTTGCTTCCGGGCGGTTCTATGATGCGTAATGCCAGTTCCTTTTGCAGCATAACGATGGCTCGACTAACTTTATCCCTCGAAAATAAAAGTTTAATCAGAATTTGAGAGGAGATATTATAAGGAAGGTTTCCCGCCACAATCAGTTTGTCCGTTCTGTTTGGAGCCAAATCGTCGATATTCAAATTGAGGATGTCTTGTTCCATGACCTTGACATTGGAAAGCCGGTTTAACAGAATTTCTGTTTTCAAAAGCTCTATCAGCCGGTGGTCTTTTTCAACCGCAAAGACCGTTTTTGCAATCCGGGCCAGAGGGATTGTTAAGGCCCCTAGACCCGCCCCGATTTCTAAAACAACATCTTCCGGTGAAACCTCGGAAAGTTTAACGATCCTTTCTGCTAAAGACGGGGCAGCTAAAAAATTCTGGCCCAGCAGTTTGTTGGGGCGAAAATTCCAGGCTTTTAGCAGCGTTTTAGGTGATGTCATATCAATACTCTATCATTGAGGTCACTCTTTTACCATCGACCGATTTTGTAAGTGTGGGAGATGGGGTTCGTTTAAAACGGGTTTTTTTCAGGTGAATTTTAACAAAGATATTTTTGGTAATGATATAGGCGGCCAATGCGGGGAGTATGCCGATTATCACACCACCGGCCGTCATTGCTAAGGTGGTATTCATCCCCATTTTCAAGAGTTCCAGTATCGAATCATATTTTTGGTCAAACGGTAATGGGCTATCTACAATATAGCTCCCGACTTTGTAACTTGCCAGGTAAAAAAAAGGGATGGTTAATGGATTGCACAACCAGACACCAATCATGGCGGCAGGTTTGCTGCCACGTAAAATAAATGCCAGCAAAACGGCCAATATGGTATGAAACGGAATGGTGGGGGTAAGGCTGACAAATACCCCGATGGCCATTCCCATGCCGACATAATGGGGATCACCCTTTAGTTTTTTAATCCGGCTCAATAATTTGCGGATTCTGGATTTCCGAGAAAAATGAGGTTGATCAATGTTGCTTTTAGCCTTAATCGGGACCACACGGATATTGTTATCAAGTCTATTCATTTCGTTTATGCGTTTCACATTCATTCCTTGACTTTAAAAGAAAATCTATTTCATTAGCATGAATATTATGGCTTTGCAATGAGGATTAAAAAACATACCAAAGCCACCCGTTACGGGTCTTTTGGTTTACTGGCGCGCCTTGAACTTGAAGTTTATTACGTTGTCATCAGAATTTGACTTTTTACGAAACGGTTAATGTTCCATCCGTTAAAAGGGGCTATTTTCGTTACGGCAAAGGAAATAATGGGTGATAATGGGTCTTTAGCTTGACATTTTTCACCTTATCAAATAGATTTTTCCCTTAAAATTTCTTTGGGTTATACATTAATCGGCCCGTTTGAGATAAAAACTTATCGTTTGAAAAGGAGCATATTATGGCACGGAAAAAGGGTAAACCGGTAAGTTTTGATGCAATGGTTAAATTTTTTTTGCAGTATTATAATATTCCAACTAAAAAAGATGTTGACAGAATGATGGAGCATATGAATCGTTTAGAGCAGATGATCAAGTCCTTAACCGGTCCCGCATATTTTCGAACGGTATCCGCCACAAAGGGGCGGAAATCAACTGTGACGGCATCTGATACCGTTTTGGACGTTATAAAAAAGTTTAATCAAGGTGTCGGCATTGCTCAGATTCAAGCTAAAACCGGTTTTGATGATAAAAAGCTTCGTAATATTATATATCGATTAAACAAAGCCGGTAAAATCAGGCGAAAAAGCCGTGGCGTATATATGGTTAACCACTTAATCGATCGCGGACCAACGGCTGTCTGACACGGTGTGTTAACATCGTTTTTTTGCCAGCTGACAGGAGTACACATGAACCCAATCCCAGACCCTAATCATCCTCATCTTAAAGAAGGGATAACCATCAATGAATATCTGATTCAACGGATGGTTCACCTCAAAGAAATCAATGCTTTTCTTTATTCGCTTGAGCATATCCCAACCCATGCAAAGCATATCCATATCAGTAACCAGGACACTGAAAACACCTTTTCCGTGGGGTTTAAAACCGTGCCCCGGGATTCTACAGGTGTTGCCCATATTTTGGAACATACCGTATTATGCGGCTCAAAAAAGTTTTCCATCCGTGATCCATTTTTTTCCATGCTGAAAAGAAGCTTGAATACGTTTATGAATGCGTTTACGGCCTCGGACTGGACCATGTATCCGTTTTCGACCCAGAATGAAAAAGATTATTATAACTTGATGGACGTTTATCTGGATTCCGCTTTTTTCCCGATTATAGACGAACTCAGTTTTAAGCAAGAGGGGCACCGGTTGGAAATTGAATATAATGACCGGGATAAAAAGGCTATTTCTCTGGTGTATAAAGGGGTCGTTTATAATGAAATGAAAGGCGCCATGTCATCACCGCAGCAGGTGATGGTAAGGTCTTTAATGGAGGCGTTGTATCCATCAACAACATACCGGCATAACTCGGGCGGGGATCCGGCGGCTATTCCTCATTTGACACATGATCAGTTAAAAGCTTTCCACAAACGTCATTATCATCCAAGCAACGCCTTTTTTTATACTTATGGCAATCTGCCTTTACAGAAGCATCTTCAGTATATTCATGATAACGTATTGAAATATTTTAGACGAATTGATCCTAAAACGGATGTTCCGTCTCAGCCCCGGTGGAAGCAGCCCAAAAACGTGACATATACTTACCCTTTGGGTAAAAACGAAGCCTCCTCAAAAAAGTGCCAAGTCTGTTTGGCATGGCTCACCGCTGATATTAAAGACACTTTTGAAGTGTTAAGCCTTACTCTGCTTGAACGGATTCTTTTGGGCAATGCCGCTTCTCCCCTAAGAAAAGCATTGATCGATTCGGAAATCGGAACCGCGTTAAGCGATGGAACAGGGTATGATCGGGACAATAGAGATACTCTTTTTTCTTGTGGGTTAAAGGATGTGGTACCATCATCTGCAAAAGAAATCGAGACGATCATTTTTAAAGTTTTAGAGGAGCTGTATGCCGGCGGCATCGAAAAAAAATTGATCGATTCCGCCATCCATCAGATCGAATTTCACCGGAAAGAAATAACCAATGCCCCTTATCCATACGGTATTCAATTACTTCTGGTCTCTTCAGGCAGTTGGTTTCATGGAACAGATCCGGCAAGGGTGCTTCAGATTGACGACGATCTTGAAAAAATTCGACAACATCTTTCCAGAGGCCCTTTTTTTGAAGAAATGATTAAACGGTATTTCCTGGACAATCCACACCGCGTTTTATTAACACTGGTTCCGGATCAGTCAATGGAGCAAAAAGAAGCCGAACGGGTTTCATCAGAACTGGAACGGATTAAAGCCGATTTAATGCCGGCGGATCTGGAAAAAATAAAAAAGGAACAGGATGCCCTAAAGCAGCTACAAGACGCGAACGAAAGCCTCTCGTGCCTGCCGACGCTGGAGCTTGATGATATTCCTCCTCAAGTTAAACGTATTGAAGAAAAACATATGCCGGCAGCGAATTCCGTTGTGGGCTACTGCCGACCGACATCCGGAATTTTTTATTTTTCATCGGCATTTGGAATCGGGGACGTAGATAAAGAACATCTTGCCCTGATCCCGATTTTCAGTTACGTTTTTTCAAAAATCGGAACATCCAAGCACAACTATGTTCAAATGGCTCAATGGATTGATGCCTATACCGGAGGTGTGGGAATGTCGTCTCATGCCCGTACCGGTTATCAAGATGAGAATGTCTGCGTTCCCTTTGTCTCGGTGAATGGTAAATCCTTAAATCGAAACCAGGATAAGCTTTTTGAAATAGTTGAAGCGTTAATCGTCCATTTCAATGTTTCGGACTTGAATCGGTTAAGGACCTTGCTTTTTCAATACCGGGCGGCCTTAGAATCTAAGGTGGTTAGCTTTGGCCATCGATTGGCCATGTCTCTGGCCTCTCGAACCTTTTCAAAGACCCGTATCCTTGAAGAAATGTGGCATGGGGTTCATCAGCTCACCACCATAAAACAAATCACCGATAACCTTACGGATCAAACCCTTCAATCGATTTCTGAAAAATTAGGGCTGATCGGGAAAACCATTTTTTCGCAAGACAACCTGAAGATCGCCCTGATCGGTGAGGATAGAGCGCTGGAAAAGGCCGCCTTGCCGGCAGGTTCAATTCAATCCGGTTTGCCGGCAGGGCAGGTCGATGGTTATGTTCTTCATGATTTAGATGCGGATGAGGCAATTCCATATGAAGGATGGAGCACTTCTTCTGCCGTATCCTTTGTGGCCGGCACGTTTAAAACCGTTCGTATGAGCCATGAAGACGGACCGGCCCTTTTTGTCATCAGCAAATTATTACGATCCATGTACCTGCACCGGGAAATAAGGGAAAAGGGCGGTGCTTATGGCGGTTTTTCCATTTACAATCCCGAGGATGGGATTTTCAGTCTGGGCTCTTACCGGGACCCTCATATCGTATCAACCCTCAGGGTATATGACGGGGTTGAGAATTTCATGTCGTCCGGGGCATACGACGGTGAAGATGTAAAGGAAGCGATTTTACAGGCATGCTCTGAAATCGACAAGCCCGATTCACCGGGATCAGAGGGCCAAAAAGCATTTTACAGGAAGATCATCGGGCTGTCGGATGACGGTCGTCAACGATTCAAAGAAGGTGTCCTTGCCGTTACGCGGAATCAGGTCATTGCCGTTGCCGGAAGATACTTTGATTTGGAACAAAACAAAAGGGCGGTGGCCGTGATTTCCGGAGAAGTGCAATTAAAGCAGGCCAATGACAGGCTTGATACGCCGTTGAAGCTTTACAGGATTTAGCGGGATTTTCAGCTTAAACAGTGATTTTTAAGATTTTTCTCAGTTCTTGAACCGCGAATTCCGTGAGGGTTCCCTTTGCCGCAGCAATATCAACGGTATAAAATCCGAGTGTTTTATAAAGGGGAAGAAGTCCCGGCGTTTGTGATATGATGGCTGTCATATGCCTTTGAACGGTTTCCGTATCACCCCTGGCAATCGGGCCGGTTAGTGCTTCCGGGATGCCGACTTTTTCAATATTGGATATCGTCCCGTCAATGAGCGGTTTTAGTACTTTAAATGCCTGATCTGAAGATATGCCGGCTTTTTCAATGAGTTTAAACGCAAGGTCAAACAGCGTCACCAGGTAATTGCAGGCTGTCACGGCAGCAGCATGATACAGGGTTTTGGCTTCTGTCGGAATGGTCAAACAGGTCGCGCCGAGATCCACAGCCATTTTTTCGGCAATCGTTACGGCATTATCTGTCCCTTCCACAGAGACAGTGATCCCTTGAAACGGATTGCCCTCGATATCTTTTGACGCAAAACTTTGAAGCGGATGCATGGAGCCGATAAAAGCACCGGATTTTTCAGCAGATGATAAGATGGTCGACGGGTGAGCGCCACTACAATGCAATACGACAGCCCCATTTTTAAATCCGTCGTTTTCAGCCAACGTTTTGCAGGCATCACCGATGATACCGTCAGGTGTAGTGATGAAGACCACGTCCGCTGATCTTGTGATGTCCCGCGGCACCTCGCTGTATTTATTAGTTCCGATGATCTCAGCCGTATGTTTGGCGGATGAAAGGCTTTTGCTGGTGAGACCGGCCAATGGATACCCCGCGTTTAACAGGTGTTTTCCCAAGGCGGTTCCCAGTCTCCCGCATCCCACAACGGCAAAACTAGGCTTTTTCATGACCTGCCTCCATAAATTATCCGAAACCTACCATTTCTGGATGGACACTAGGTTAGTAACAATGCTCCTCGGCCGGAAATTTTCCGGTTTGTACCTCATCGACATATTCGGAAATACCGGCTTTTGCAGCGTCAATCAATCGGGCGTACTGCTTTACAAATTTGGGAAGGTGGCGGTCGTTTAATCCCAGTAAATCATGCAATACCAAGATCTGTCCATCGCAATCGGGTCCTGCGCCGATTCCGATGGTCGGTATGGAAAGCGCCTTTGTGATTTTTTGGGCGATGACGGAAGGAATTCCTTCCAGCACTACGGAAAATGCACCGGCAGCTTCCACTTCAAGGGCATCCGTCATTAAACGATCTTCATCGCGCTGGACCTTGTACCCTCCCATTTGGTGAACCGATTGCGGTGTTAAGCCGATATGTGCCTGGACAGGTATGCCCACGCTTGAAATAGCCTTAATCGTTTCGATGACAGCGGTGCCCCCTTCCAGTTTAATTGCAGCGGCAGCGGCTTCTTTTAAAAACCGTCCGGCATTTTTTATGGCGTTCTTGATGCTGACCTGGTAGGACATAAACGGCATGTCCCCCACAACCAGGGCCGACCCTGCGGCACGTGTTACCATTCGGGTATGATAGATCATCTGGTCCATGGTTACCGGTAAGGTATTGGCTTCTCCTTGTACCACATTTCCTACAGAATCACCGACCAAAATCAAATGAACGCCGCATTCGTCCACTATCTTGGCAAACGGATAGTCATAGGCCGTTAAAGCAACTATTTTTTCGCCCTTTTGTTTCATACTAATTAGCTTGGTGATGGTAATCTGAGATGCCATTATTCACCTCCTGTGAAATGATGATGCAAATTAAAGGATACCCCTTTCCCCTCGTATCACCCTGACGTGTTAAGGATTTGACGGTCAATCATACGGGGTGGGTCCCGTACCTCGGGGATATCGGTAATCCGTAATCCATACGGCTCACGCTTTTCCGGCTCCTCCCACACTCCGGGTATGATGGTTTTACAAAATTTGCAGCGGTTTTTTTCAAGGTTATAGGTCGGTATAAAATAACCGTTCCGCTTAATCAGCAATTGTCCGCAGTGATGGCAATAAGTATTATTCCCTTCGTGGTCAGGTACATTCCCCACGTATACATACCGGATTCCTTCCTTCATGGCAAGTTCGCGGAAATGGGTTAAGGTGGAAATCGGCGTCGGCGGCAGCCGGTCGAGCTTGTACTTTGGGAAGAACCGTAAAAAATGAAGGGGATAGTTCGGGCCCAGGTTTTTTAAAATCCATTCGCACATCTGCTTTGCCATATCGGCATCATCAACATATCCGGGAACCACCAGATTGGTAATTTCAAAGTGGACCTTCTGGTTGTGCAATGTTTTAAATGTATTTAACACAGGGCTCAGATGGGCGCCGTTTAATTTTAGATAGATCTCGTCACTAAACGATTTTAAATTCACATTGGCGGCGTCCAGTACCTTGCACAATTCCAGAAGGGGAGCGCGGTTGATATAACCGGCTGAAATTAATACATTATAGATGCCGTTTTCCCGGGCGATTTTAGCGGTATCGATCATATATTCAAAAAAGGTAATGGGTTCGGTATAGGTATAGGCAATCGATTGAGAACCGGACCGTTTGGCCGCTGATACCACATCGGCAGGGAACAGTTCTACATGGCGGACTTCATGCGGTTTGGCTTGAGAAATTTCCCAGTTTTGGCAATTTAAACAGCGCATATTGCATCCCGCGGCCGCTATGGAAAATGCTTTGGTATTCGGCATAAAATGAAAAAGCGGTTTTTTTTCCATAGGATCAACATGGACGGCACAGGGATTCCCATAGGTCAGACTGTACAACGTTCCGTCAATATTGACCCTCGAAAGACACACACTCCGATCGCCGGGCGCCAGAAGGCACCGGTGCGGGCAGATGCCGCAGATGACCTTATGGTTGTCTAATTTGCTGTAAAGAAAGCCCTCATGGGACCACTTCCACAACTGTTCCGGTGCATCACCTTTTAATATTTTTCCCCGGATATCGGTCGGGCCGGACAAGCTTTTCCAATTTTTTGCAATTGCCGGGAAAGGCGATACGGATAAAGTGGTCGTGATAAAAGCCGCACTACCATACAAGAAATCACGTCTGCTGATATTTTTCATGGCCGGTTTGAGTGATAAGGATACTTAAACATTTTAGGCCGATAAGTCCCCAGGCGGCCCATATAATACCAAAAATAGGGATTAATATCGCACTTGTCAATAACGTTCCAAAGGCTGCGCCGATTAAATCGGCGGAAAAGGAGCGTGCGGCTGCAGAATGGTTGTCTCCCATCAGGGATAATGCCAGGGGAAATTGACAGCCGCAGCCCAAAGAGGAAAATAACCCGAAAACCAAAAAAAATACCAGTGGCAATCGCACCCCGCCAAACTGCACGGCTAATATAAAAGTGAGCATTAAGCCAATGAGCATTCCGTCAATCCACCCTAACAGCTGTTTTTTATTTCCCTGCCATCTACTGCCAAGCCAGGCGCCGGGGAACAGACCGCCTAAAAAAATGGTTACGATCAGGCCGATCTGTGAATAGATATATCCAAAGAAAATTTGAACCGCAAAGATGACTAAAATTTCGCTTCCCATGGTGGTGCATCCGGTTGAAAAAAGAACAAATTCCTCACGCCGGATTTTAATGAGATAGATGCCACATAAAATTATCACCCCGATGATGAACCCTTTGGGTGAAGTGGAATGTTTCTCAAACCATTGAAAAAACATTATTTTGATCAGATGGGGCGACATATCCGCATTTTTCGGAGTAGACAAGTCCATCTGTTCGTTTAATTGGGAAATCCGGTCTTGGGTCAGGTTGCCGTAATAATAGTTGCTGATATACCGGGTATGGATACCTTTTTGGGATAGCAGTTCCGGAATGTTCATGCTTATCGGTTGATCCTTGCATAGGAAAAAAATTTTTTGCCCGGGCAGCATGAGGACATGTTTGAAATAACCCGACACCGTATTAAACAGGGAGGAAAGCTTTTGCCGCTGGGGTTCGGATAGATAATTGTCGAATCCCTGGGTAGAGAAGCTTAAGATGCCGTTTTCCCTGAGATGACGTTTAACCAAAGAGAAAAAGCGGTCGGTAAAAAATCGATTGATTTGAAAAGTCGTGGGTTCAGGGAGGTTCACAATAATGGCATCATAGATTTTATCCGTATTGGCAAGGTATGATCGGCCGTCCTGATGAATGACATTAATCACACCCGGAATATCCCGAATCAGTCCGAATTTGAAAAGGACCGATGTTATTTCCGGGTTTAGCTCCACGTAATCCACGGTTTTTAGCCCGTGCTTTTCCACTTCAGTCATCATTTGGCCTTGGGCGGAAATAAACAACATACACCGGGGATATTCTATTTGGGATAACGGATAATGAACGGTTTCTTCTGCTACGGCAATATTTTGGGTGCTGAAAACAGGACTGCCGTCTTCGAAAAGGGTGTATAGTTCTTGATTTTTATGGACCGTTATACGGCCGTATCGGGAATCTTTATAATATGCCAATTCTCCTTCGGCAGGTGTCAGGGAGGCTGTTTCAAATAAAATGCCTGATACCAGGATGATGAAGGGCATGCATAGAACCAGGTAGAAAACCGGGCGGCGGCGATCAGGGGGTGGGAAAAGCAGCCAGCCGGTCGCCAGTAACGGGAGGTTGACGACAAGGATAGCTTGAAAGGGACTCACCAGATAAATCAGCACAAAAGAAAACAGGATTCCGCCGGCTACGTTTCCGGCATTATCCATCATATAGATCAGCGTTCCCGGGTAGCCTGAGGCGCGGTGTTTGAGGGTGAATAAGCTGTATGGGAGGGCAAAACCGATCATCAAACCGTACGGCAGGCAGGCGAGCAGAATGAACAATAGGATCGAATAAAAGCCTACGGAACTTCCGTGAATGAACACCACATCTCGCAAACAGCGGATGGCATAAATTTCGAAAACCGGTAACGCGGCCAGGAAAAGCGAAACCAGGGCCAACCGGGATGCCGTTGCCGGTAGCCATCGCTGATCGATCCATCGGGCCAGTCTGTTCCCGACGCCGCCTAGAATCAACCAGTTAAAAAGGGTCAGGGCAATGACGAATTCATTGCCCTGGAATTGGGCGATACATTCTCGGACAATTAATAGTTGCGTTACCAGGGCGGAAATACCGGTAAAGACAACCACCCTTATGACGGCCCGATCATTATTCCTCTTCAAAATATTCAACCTGATAGGTCAATATCTCCGGCCTGGTTTTTTGCCAGGCATCGGCGTGTAATCCGGCCTTTCGGCAGAGGTGGGAAAGAAAATCTTTAGGATTGGGCAACTGCTTCCATACCTGGGGTAAAAATGTTGCACTGGCGGATCCTTTACGAAGAATTACACCGTCCACATTCACGCGAAGTTTGGCAATCAGGTCGTCACCGTCATGATATTCTAAGGGTTTGGGGTCGCTTAGGATACTGATTTCTATTTCAATTTGATCCAACTCTTCCTCTGAAAGGGGACGAAACCGGGGATCATGGAACGCCGCATTGATGGCGTTATGCCGAACGCCTTCAACAATCGGTTCACGTCCCAGCAGACTGCCGATACAGCCTCTCAATTGACCGCTCTTGTTAAGCGTAACAAACGTAGCGCGTCGCTCTTGAAATTCTTTAGAACGCAACGCTGTTTCCAAAGATTCAGAACCCTGAACATCTTGTCCCAGTTCTTTATAAATGGTCTGCCTTGCCAGTTTGACCAGTAATTGTCCCTGTTCTTTACTAAAGTGTTGATTAGAATCACGCTTGTTTTTCATAGGACGATCTCCATAAAACGCAATGGCGGCATAACCGACCACTTTATCCCGGGTGCCCGCCGTATCGCCGCTGTTGGAATAATGAATCAGTATCGGTTGCCATCCGTGTTTTCTCGCCATTTTCATAAGGATCAGAATCGGTATCTTGCCGCACGCGCAATGGTGCTTATTTGCAAAGGCCGTGGTATCCAGTCGGATGATCATGTCGATGGTATCTTTATCCGTGGTTACGGCTTCCGGATACGGGAGATAGTGGGATAGATCCGAACTGGCCACGAGTAATGTCTGGTCATCCACCACCGATTCGATGGCGCCGGTGTATTGGTCTATATCTCCAGGCCCCATGACCATCGGAATGAATTTGAAATCTTTCAGATAGTATTGCAGAAAGGGAAGGACCACTTCCAATGAATGTTCGTGCCGGTCTGACAGGGGAACGGATTTAAATAAATTAGAATTTTTACGGAGCTTTTTTGCGTCTCCATGAATCCGGATGGAACCCAGGGGGGTTTTAAAAGCATCCGCGCTGCTGAGAGCAATATGGGAAAAACCGACCCGATGGTCCGGGCCCATGAGGATTACCTTTAAAAATTGACCTTCCGTTAACACGTGCCCGGCATGGGCGGCTGTGAGGCCGGAATAGATATAACCTGCATGGGGGACAATCAGGGCTTTTAGGGTCTTGGCCGCAGGAATTTTCACCGCTGATTGTTTGGCCTTTTGGGTGAGCGATTCGATAATGTGAATCAGTTCATCGGGTTCGGCCGGATAAAAACTGCCGGCATACGCGGGTTCACGGATCGTTTCCGCCCAAACCGGTTTGTTTGAAAGCAGGCTTGTCATTAGCGATATTAAGAAAAGCGTAATTAATGGGGTGGTGGCATGTTTCATAATGAACCCCTACCGATATACAGTTGGGTAAGGACAATTTTTATTTATTTTATATGACGTAAAAGAGACTGTCAAATAAAAACCCATTGCCGCTTAGCACTGTTTCATGCCCGTGCAAAGCTTTGCGAGGTCGTAATGATTAATTAAATGCCCATCCCTAAGCGGCAACATTCATATTGACTAACCAATCCATCTTAAGATAATAGAACAACGTTATTCAAAGGTTTGATGGTCTCGTAAGAAGTCGTCACCCCGGCCTGCCTGTGCGTCGCACGCAGACAGGCGAAAGCCGGGGGCCAGGTCAGTCATAAGTTTCTGAAAACACTGGATAGCGCAAAAAGCTTCACTACGTGCCCGGCTTGGCTGTCATCCCGGACCTCGATCCGGGACGGAATGACAAAAAAAGGACGTTTCTTGACTTTTTACGAAACCATCAACGGTTTCAGGACGCTTTATACAGATGATACAGTTAATCAGGGGATTTAAGGACATACTACCGGGAGAAGTGGAGCTTTGGCAGCATATCGAGCGCACCGCTGTTCTGCTTTTTGAAGATTTCGGTTTTAAGGAGATTCGCATTCCGATCCTGGAACATACCGAGCTTTTCTCCCGAAGCATCGGTGAAGATACCGATATTGTTGAAAAAGAGATGTATACGTTTTCGGACCGGAAAGGAGCGTTAATCACTTTAAGGCCTGAGGCAACCGCTTCTGTGGTCAGGGCATATATCCAGCACAAGCTGCATTCAATAGATCCGGTCCAGAAATATTATACCATTGGGCCGATGTTTCGCCGGGAAAGGCCGCAAAAGGGGAGATATAGACAATTCTACCAGATTAACGCAGAGGTGTTCGGGGTTGCTTCTCCGCTGGTCGACGTTCAGATGGTATTGATGCTGATGGCCTTTTTTTCAAAACTATCCGTGCCGGATATTCAGGCCCACATCAATTCCTTAGGATGCCCGGTTTGCCGGGTGGACTTTAAGTCTTCATTAACCGGTTTTTTATCGGACAAGACCGAGCATTTATGCGCGGATTGTAAGAAAAGAAGCATAAAAAACCCGTTACGGGTATTGGATTGCAAGGTGCCGGGTTGCAAGGCGGTGTTGTCTGCGGCTCCGTTGCTGGCGGCTCATTTATGCGCGGATTGTACACAACATTTTAATACTGTCACATCGCGGCTGAGCGAATTGAAGGTGCCGTTTGTTATTGACGACCGGTTGGTAAGAGGGCTTGATTATTATACACGAACGACATTTGAAATCCAAACCGGTTCTTTGGGGGCCCAAAACGCCATCGCCGGTGGCGGACGGTACGACGGTCTGGTTAAAGCCCTGGGTGGACCGGATCAGCCGGCCATCGGTTTTGCTGTTGGGCTGGACCGACTGGCATCCATTGTCGCCCTGAACAATGCTGACTTTTCGAGGCGTCCCGACATTTTTGTAGCGGCTTTGGGTGAGAAAAGCCAAGACATGGCCTTTGGTTGGATCTGTGCCTTTTGCGGAGAGGGTATCCGGGCGGAGATGGATTTTGGAGACAAAAGCTTAAAAAGCCAGATGAAACGTGCAGACCGGCTTGGGGCAAAGTATGTATTAATCCTGGGCGAAAATGAGATTGAAAAAGGAGCGGCGGTTCTCCGGAATATGGCCACAAAGGCGCAAAACACAATTCTTCTGCCGGATGTGGTTCAATCGGTAAAAGAAAAAATAAAGCATTTTGAAAGGAGTACAAACCTTGACGGATAGACTTGGTGACATGCGAAGGACCCATACCTGTTGCGACCTGGGTTCAGGCGACATCGATACTGAAGTTGTACTCATGGGATGGGTTCAGCGGCGAAGGGATCATGGCGGAGTCATCTTTGTGGATTTGCGAGACAGAGAGGGAATTACGCAGGTGGTTTTCAATCCGGTTGTTGGCAAAAATGTTCACCAAAAAGCCCACGGCCTTCGAAATGAATACGTTATAGGGGTTCGCGGAAAAGTAGATCCTCGACCGGAAGGGATGATCAACCCGAATTTGAATACCGGAGAGATCGAGATTACGGTTACGGAACTTAAAATTTTTAACACCGCTCAAACCCCTCCTTTCTTAGTTGAAGACAATGTTGACGTGTCAGAAACGGTTCGCTTGAGACATCGTCACATCGATCTTAGGCGCGGTCAATTGCAAAAAAATATGATCATAAGACACAAAACAGCGGCTACCGTTCGGCAATATTTGAACAGTCTCGGCTTTTTGGATATCGAAACACCGGTTTTAACCCGCAGTACGCCGGAAGGCGCCAGGGATTACCTGGTCCCCAGTCGGGTCAATCCGGGGCAGTTTTATGCGTTGCCACAATCTCCCCAGTTGTTTAAGCAGTTGTTGATGATATCCGGTTTTGATCGTTATTATCAGATCGTTCGCTGTTTCCGGGATGAAGACCTGCGGGCCGACCGACAGCCGGAATTTACGCAGATCGATATGGAAATATCCTTTACCGGCGAGGAAGATATCATGTCTGTGGCCGAAGGAATGATGGCGGCTATTTTTAAGGATATTCACAATATTGAATTGGACCGGCCTTTTTTAAGAATGACCTTTGCGGACGCCGTGGACCGGTACGGTCTTGACAAACCGGATGTTCGATTTGGTCTTGAACTTAGTGACGTATCCGATATTGTACAGAGTTCCGACTTTAACGTTTTTGCAGACGTGGTGAAAAAAGGGGGTATTGTCAAGGCCCTCAACGCAAAAGGGTGTATTGACTTTTCTCGAAAAGAGATCGATAATTTGGCCGAGTTTACTACCATTTACCGGGCAAGGGGATTGGCCTGGATCAAAGTCAGGGACGATTCCTGGCAATCCCCCATTGCGAAATACTTCAGTGAAGAAGAGAAACTGGCGCTGACTAATCGGATTAATATGGAATCCGGAGACTTGGTCTTTTTTGTGGCTGATCAACCCAAAGTAACCAATGAGGCCCTTGGCCATTTGAGAAATCATTTGGGTAAAAAGCTGGGACTTATCGACGAAAGCGAGTATAAGTTCGTATGGATTACCCATTTCCCGTTGCTGGAATATGATGAAGTCGAACAAAGGTATCAGGCGATGCATCATCCATTCACGGCACCTTTAGAAGAGGATTATGACCTTCTTGAAACCGATCCGCTTAACGTGACATCCAGAGCCTATGATATGGTCTTAAACGGGTCTGAAATCGGTGGCGGGAGTATTCGGATTCATGAAAGGGCATTGCAGGAGAGGGTGTTTCGGGCACTGGGAATGGAAAAAGAAACCTATGAAGAAAAATTCGGGTTTTTACTTTCGGCATTGGAATCCGGTGCCCCGCCTCACGGCGGAATCGCCTTTGGGTTCGATCGACTCGTCATGATTCTCTGCTCGCAGCCATCCATTCGGGATATTATCGCATTTCCCAAAACGCAGAAGGCGGCATGCCTGCTGACCAATGCACCGTCCGGAACCACAAAGCGACAGCTGGACGAGCTTTCCTTAAGAATAATAAAACCGGCCGCAACCGACTAACACTAGAAACCGCTTCTAAATATAAAGAAGACTAAAGGCCTGGAAGGCCAATCCCGAATCTTCTCCGGTAACATCCGAGGTCTTTAGGACTGCTGCGAAAAAATTCTGGAAAGCCGAGAAGGCGTGGAAGATCTCAAACAGATGGATATGATAGAAAGACATTCATCATCCGATAGAGAGTGTCAAAGAGGAGTATGAAATAATGGACAAAAAGATTGTCGGCCTAATC
>JAUXEW010000179.1 GCA_030620375.1 Desulfobacteraceae bacterium
AATTAAGGCTCGCTTTGGACTGATGGGCTAATTGAAAAAAGATGAGTTGAAATGTCTTTCCAAATGGATTAAACCTAACGGGAAATTTAATCCAAACGAATAAATACAAATAATACAGGTTAATCGAGTGGATCCGACAGGAGGTATAAAATGAAGGTTTGCATCATCGGTGCCGGTGCTGGCGGCATGAATGCATCAGGTCGTATTCGGCAGTTAGACAAAAATGCCCGGATTGATATTTTCAGCACTCAGTCTGAAATTGGATATGCCCCTTGTGAACTGCCTTTTGTTCTCAGAAGGAGTTTTACGAATTGGGACGACATATTTTTTCCAGGCAATTTCTTCGAGCAAAATAGGATAAGTGTCCACTTGAATACCGAGATTACGGATATTCTCAGAGATAAAAAGTGTATTCTTGCAGGGAATCAGAGCTATCCTTACGATAAACTCATCCTCAGTTTAGGTGCCCAGCCGACGATTCCGGGCATACCCGGGTTAGACGGCCAAAACGAATTTACCCTGACCAGCAACATTGCAGATGGTAAGGCCTTAGATGCGATTATCTCAAAATACAACAGCGCCGCTGTCCTAGGGGCGGGGGCAATTGGCATAGAGATTACGTTGGCCCTCCTGGAAAGAGGTTATGACCCTGTTTATCTTCTCGATGTGATGCCTCACATACTGCCTGCGTCATTAGATGAGGATATGACCGGGAAAATTGAGGATTTAATGGAGAAAAAGGGCGTTAAGTTAATCCTGCCGGCACGGATTGAAAGGGTGACCAGTGGGTTCGGGAAAAAGATAATCAGCTTGAAAGAACAGGAATTAGAAGTCGATTTTATGGTCTTGGCAACAGGAGCAGAACCCAGAACGGGCTTGGCTAAAAAGGCAGGCATAAAAACAGGAGCAACAGGGGGTATCGTAGTCAATGAATATCTTCAGACCAGTGATCCGGAGATTTATGCGGTGGGGGACTGTATGGAGAACTGGGAGGTAATTACCGAGGGCAAAACCCGGCGTTTAATGGTAACCACGGCAGGCATCACCGGGAATGTGGCCGGCACCAATCTTGTAAAGGAGAATAGCATCCCGTATCAGGGAACGGCGATGACCTTTATTATTAAGATTTTTGATTATCAGATAGGTTCCGTCGGGTTCACTGAAAGAGTGGCAAGACAAAAAGGATTAGATGTGACTTGCGTCACCTCAAAAGTTCCCAGGACACGGCCTGCATATGGCGGGAAGGGCGTTTACTATAAATTCATTGCGGATCGTAAAACCCAGACTCTCGTGGGAGCACAACTAATTTCCGAACATGAGGTCGCGGGGATGATCAATGAACTGGCGGTGGTGTTAATGAAACGAATCCCGCTTTCAATTTTTTCCCAACTCGATATCCCCTATTCTCCGCTTATTGGGCCTGATCCGGTACGGACATGTGTGGCAGAGCTCTTAGCGAAGCTATGACTCAATTAGGGTAAAACATTATTTTCCACCAGTAATTGAATAAGTTTTTTGCCTGCTGTTTGAGGATCAGATGCTTCGATATACCGACATGCTTTTTCGGGGATGGACGGGTGTTTAAGAGATACCAAAACCAACGGCTGTTTTGGCAACTGCTTGCCCTCATCCAAATTAATATCAGCGGCATTCCATTTGATAATCGATTTTTTCTTGGCTTCCCGTCTTGCTTTCATGGCGGGGTATCGAAGTTCTCCCAACTCGTTGGTCACCATCACCACCGCCGGGAGACTTGATGTTAGAATTTCATATCCATTGTCGACGACACGATTGACAATGAGCGCATCGGATTGAACATCCACCTTTTGCGCAAAGGTGATGCAGGGGATATTCAATATGCTTCCCAGACTGATCCCCATATAGCCGCTATTCCAGTCCGATGCCTGGCGGCCGACCAGTATCAAATCATAATTGCCGATTCGTTTTACCGTTTTCGCCATAACCTGAGCTGTGGCCCCGCTGTCGAGTTTGTGGGACTCAAAAAGTTCGTCCTCCATTTTTATCAGCTCATCAGCACCGGCAGCTAATGCTCTTATCATCACAGCATTGGATATTTTTTTCCCGATGCTGACAATGGTGATCTTCACGTCATCTCTCTGGTCCTTAATCCTGAGCGCCGCCTCCAGTGCATTTTCATCAAACAGGCTTAATACCGGCGGAATTCCCCTGGGCACCACGATATTCAGATCATGGTTTATTTCATAGGATTCCCTTGGACCTTCGTGATCCGGCGTCTGTTTTATACAAACAATAATGTGCATGTGTTGCTTCTCCAGAATAATTTATGTCGAGCACCCTTTGATTCCACTGATAAGGCCACAAAGCACCGGCTCATACTCTCCAATGATACCATAATCCGATATTTTAAAAATATTGGCATTGGAATCGGAATTAATGGCAATAATCGTTTTTGAGCCGCTCATACCGGCCATATGCTGAAATGATCCGGACAACCCGACGGCAAAGTAGACGTTGGGTGAGACGATGGTCCCTGTTATGCCCACCTGTACTTCGGGAGAAACCCATCCCAGGTCACAGGGCGGCCGTGTGGAGCCGACTTGTCCGTCCAACAGGTCAGCCAGCTTTTGAAGTTCCAAAAACCCTTCCGGCCCGCCGATCCCTCTGCCCCCGGCAACAATAATATCCGCATCCGCCAGTTTCTTTCCGCCGTCTTCGAGAGCACCTGCTTCCAGAATTTCATATTCTTCCGATGCGGGTTCATCCACTTCACCCAGCTTGATGATTTCTCCCTGTCTAAGTTCAGATCTTTCCGAAGGTTCCGTTGATTTTGATCTCATTGTAACGATGCACGGCGAAGAACCGCCGGCATAAACGGCCATGACATTGTTGCTGTAGACCGGTTTTGTGAAAAGAAGTTCTTCTTTATCCTTTTCGATTTTTACACAATCCGTTACCAAAGCGATATCAAATTGAATGGCTGCCCTGGCAGCAAAATCAAGGGAATTTTTTGAATTTCCGAATATCGTTAATTTCGGTTCCAGCAAGCGGTATATCTTTATCAAGATAGCCAGAAACTTTCGGGGGCGATAGTACTTCAGCGACACGTCCTCTTTTACGTATATATTATCAATGTTATGAAACTGCAGCTCCTCTACGGCCCGGGACACCTTCTCTCCTATGACCATCGCCGATACCGAGGCACCCCCTTCTTCGGCAGTCTTTTTGGCCGCATTCAAGGCTTCCAGGGACAATTGCGTGACAACGCCCTTGTCATCGGTTTCCACATATACCAGGAAATTATATCGTTTTGCCATGAGCTCTCTTTCAAAAACCTTCCATGCATATCAGAGGTTTGATCTCTGATCTCGGAAATCTTTTCCAACAGACGCTACTAACCGTGTAAACCCCATTATTCAGGGGGATGCCCATCCACCCACTTGTATTTTTCATACAACGCCTTCAATTTCGCAACTTTTTCTTCCGGCAAACCGGACATATCAAAATCTTCTTCTTTCAGATACCGACCGGTGTCCGCGGACTCGTTGGGATCCAATTGCTCGGATATCATTTTTTGCCAATGACTGAAATCACCGCACATGGGAGACATAAATTTTTTGAAGGGCGGCTCATAGCTGAACATGGGTTCGCTGCATTTTTCAACAGCGATAATCAAATTCAGCATGGACATGTTTTTCATATTCTCGATCTGCGCCCGGTTCCTTGGGTCATATTGAAAAATGACTTCCACATGAGCCCACGTACCATTTTCATAGGATACATAATACGGATTGTCCGCCACAGGATCCAGGATAAGACCGTTTTCCATGTACTCCGTTTTTATATCGGCAAGCATTTCGGCAAAATCCGTCTGGAGATCGATGGTTTCATTCCGGCCGATCATGGTATGAAAACTTCCTCCGCGCTTGAACGCCAGCGCCCAGAGGGTCGATCTGAAAACATTCAGGAACATCATGGCAAAAACTTCCGGTTGATCCGAATAATCAACCCACGTACCGCTGCACTTGTCCACGATGGTTTTCAGGGCCTTTACCTGATAGTCGAGATCTCCTTTTGAATTCCCGTGAAGTATGATCAGGTAATGGTACTTGTTGTCTCTTTGCGGCAGGTCCGCAGGAATGGCCCCGGGATTTAGTCTCACTGCGTTGTAACCGATCTCGGCATTGCTGATCTGATATATGGCATTACTGAATTCTTCCTTATTCGGGAAAAAGCAGGAGAACATCTTTATATTTTCGGGGATCTTCGAGTGGGCAGTAAGAAGGACGCCGGACGTTTCAATGATGGGCGGACCAGCCCAGTCATAGAGCTTGAGGGCACATTTGGTGATAATGCCCAGACCACTCAGGGCACCGGCATTGCCCCTTAATATACCCCTTAAGGACGGTCCCGGGCCATCTCCGATAAACCAGCCAAGATCCGATCCCAAAGAGCCGAGCTTGAGCAGTTCGCCATCGGGCAGGACCCATTCAACTGAAAGTACGTTTCGCGCACTATAGGCCATGTAAATACTGTCATTTCCTACGCCAAAAGCGGCAGTGGCACTTGCCAGGGGAGAGCAATTGGGGCCGCTGCCGTGAATGTGGCAATTCAGTCCCAGTTTCATGGCTTCGGCCTGGAGCTGTCCATTGCAGACATTGGGTTCGATCACGGCGTACATATTTTTTTCATCGATTTCCAGGATGCGGTCCATCCGCCGCAAATCCACCTGAACGACATTATCCTCCGACGGACCCGCCCAGGCGCCCCAGCCTGTTGAAAAGGCCTTGAATTTAAGACCATGCGTGTTGCAGGCCTTGACCACGCCCTGAACCTCCTCTGTGGAAACCGGAAGAACCACGGCAACGGGCCGTGTCACCCATTTTGCAGGATTCTCATTCACAAAGGGTTGCCAGGCATAGGTGTCCAGCACTGCCGGTTCCCGGGAAATGTTTTCACGACCGACACAGTCTTCTAAATTTTTATATGCGGAATCATTTATCATGGTTTTTATCCCTCCTTATAAACCCATTGAAAGCCGTACCAGGTCGTTTATATCATAAATTTTTAGGTCAATCCCGGTCTCTTCAACGGCTTCCTTAAAAATATTTTCACACCAGGGGCAACTGGTCACCAGCGCATCGGCACCGGTGGACAGGGCCTCTTCCAATCTTTCCCTTGCCGTTTCCATTGCAAATTCGGGAAAGGCTTCAAGCACACCGCCGCCTGATCCGCAGCACCAGGAATACTCCCGGATACGTTCCATTTCGACTAACTCTATGCCCTTCAGAGACTTAAGGATATTTCTCGGCGGATCATATATGCCGAACCACCCCTGGCGCTTCTCATGTTCAGGCCGTTGAAATTTGTCTTTTCCCGCCCAGTCTCCGGTATACGGTTCACCTTTTCTCCCCAAATGGCAAGGATCATGATAAGTGACCCGCATCGGCACCTCATTCTTAAGCTCAATCTTATTGTCTTTGATTAATTCTTCCATAAATTGTGAAATATGGAGCACCTTTACCGGCATTTCCTTTCCCATTCGGGAGTAAAGATATAAAAAAGTGGCATAGCAGTCCGAGCACGGGGTCACCAATGTCTTTGCACCGGATGCAATGACCCTCCGAATCATATCATCAGCAAACGTTTTTCCATCTCCCTGATAGCCGTTTTCATATGCCTTTCCGCCGCAGCAGGATTCTTCTTTGCCGGCGATGCCAATATCAACACCGGCCCTGATCAGAATTTTCACAATGCCCCGGATGGTGTCTCTCAAACCGGGATCATAAGAGAACTTGCAGCCGGCGTGAAACATAACCTCGGCTTTTTCATTATTTATGTTTTTCAGTCCCAGCCCCTCAGCCCATTGCCCTCTGTTCTCTTTTAACTCTCCAAGGGTATTGTCCTCCCGCTTCATGCTCTCTATTACGTCTAAATGCTCAGGTAAGACATAACCGTTTTCAACACAGTATGCCCGTAATTCCAGGAGCACTTCACTGATGTCGATATCATCCCGGTAGGCTTTACATGCCGCATCGCAGGCGCCGCA
>JAUXEW010000297.1 GCA_030620375.1 Desulfobacteraceae bacterium
GGGCAGAAGATGAGAAGGGGAGAAAGTGGGAAAGTGGGAAAGTGAGAAGGGCTAAGGGCAGGAAGGTAAGAAGGTAAGAAAGTGAGAAGGTGGGAAGGGCTAAGGGCAGGAAGGTAAGAAGGTAAGAAGGGCAGAAGATGAGAAGGTGAGAAGAGCAGAAAGTGACCCCAGTTAAATTCGTTCCACTCCTTTTCTGCGAAAAATTTAACGGGGCGAGGAAGGTGGGAAGATGAGAAGGTGAGGAAGGGCAGAAGTTAAGAAGGCATGGAGTAAAAATATTATAGTGTCGAATGTCGAATAATGCCCCAGTGAAATAGAAAAAAGTTTCACGGGGTAAAAATGATGAATGTCGAATAAGGAACCTAAGCGGCTTAATCGGTTACTGCGGTGAATGACCAATAACAAGTGACGAGTGACTCCAAACTCGGCTAACCGGCTGACGAGTTTAACGATCAAAACGATCCTAATTTATCCCGTGAAATTTATGTTAATAACAGCGTAGCGTATTTCACTGGGACGATCAAAACGAAAGAAAAACCATGATTGCTTATTTTGACTGTTTTTCCGGTATAAGCGGCGATATGACTTTGGGGGCGTTTTTAGATCTTGGGGTGCCGGTAGAATGGCTGAAAGAACAATTGGGAAGGCTTCCACTGGCAGGTTTCGATGTTTGTGTCGACACCGTATCTCGTAATGGAATTACGGCGAAAAGCGTTCAGGTACGGGTAGAAGATGATACAACATCGAGAGACCATGCTCAAATACGGTCACTGATAACCAACAGCCCGTTATCCCGGAACATCAAACAGATGAGCCGTGACATTTTTGAACGGATTGCACAAGCTGAAGCCGTGATTCACGGGTGCGCCGTTGACGCCGTGCATTTTCATGAAGTTGGCGGTATTGATGCGATTGTTGATATCGTGGGAACGGCGCTTTGCATGGAATACCTGGGTATTAAAACGGTAATTGCTTCACACATCCCCTTGGGAAAAGGATTTGTTTCCTGTGAACATGGAACCCTGCCGGTCCCGGTGCCTGCAACCCTTGGCATTCTTAAAGGCGTTCCGGTTTATGGGACAAAAACACCCCATGAACTGGTCACCCCAACCGGTGCGGCAATCATTGTTACCCTGGCGGAGTCCTTTGGGGAACTGCCGGATATGATCATTGAAAAAACCGGTTACGGGGCCGGAAAACGTGACCTAGAATCGATTCCCAATCTGTTGCGGGTTATTACCGGAACCGGCTTATGTGGTGACACCGGCCAAAGATCAGCCCTTCACAAAGATACGGTTGTGGTGTTGGAAACCTGCATTGACGATATGAACCCGGAGGTGTTCGGATTCCTGATGGATCGCCTGTTTGAACAAGGTGCTCTGGATGTTTACTGGATTCCTGTTTTTATGAAGAAAAACAGACCCGGTACACTGGTACAGGTTCTGTGCCGGAGAAATCTGAAAGAGGTTTTGATCGATTGTATTTTATCTGAAACCAGCACACTGGGCATAAGATATTATGATGCCAAACGGTGTATGCTGTCCCGTGAAGACGTTATTATGAAAACAGCCTACGGCGAAATTCAGGTCAAACGGATTACAGAGCCGGACGGGGGCGTTCGAATTGTGCCGGAGTATGAAGTCTGCAAAAGCATCGCTCTTGAAAAGAAGCTTCCCATACGGATGGTATACGATACCATTATAAGATCGGTTTGCGAGTAAAGCATCCGGGCCCGGAAGACCAAGCTTTTCAGGACGAAATCAAATTGCGTTGTAATTTTATAAGGCTATGGCGTCGCAAAGCGATTTTACTTGTAATTATATTACTTGACAAAGAAGGTGTCAGGCTATAGAGACGGGCCATGAATTTAAAACAGAAATCGGTCATGTTCCTTGCGACCGGCTGTTTTATTGGGAACATCTCTTTTGCTCCCGGAACATTTGGGTCTATCCTGGGACTTCCGCTTTGCTTTTTTCTTTCTAAAATCAATTTGTTGATGGCTGTAGTTTTAACCGCAATTTTTATTTTATTTGCCATAGGGATAGCTCAGAGGGCTGAAAAAATAGTAAATACGGAAGATCCAGGCTGTATCGTCATTGACGAAATCGCAGGTATTCTGGTAACATTTACCGGTCTTCCTTTTAATACGATTTCCGTTGTTTTTGGATTTCTTATATTCAGAGCTTTGGACATCTGGAAGCCGTATCCGATTCCATGGATCGAAAGAAAATTATCCGGGGGCGCCGGTATTGTCATGGATGACGTGGCGGCGGGTATTTGCAGCAATCTGTTATTGAGAGGCATATTAATTTTCAATTGGGAAGGTGTTATTCAAACTTGAAGAAAAACAATTCCGCTAAACCTGATAAAGAGGACGTCCGTACAAAAAAAAAGAGCGGTCTTCGAGAAAATATTGAAGCGATCCTTTTGGCCATCCTTTTGGCCTTGTTTATACGGACCTTTATCATTCAGGCCTTTAAAATTCCTTCGGGTTCCATGAAGCAGACCCTTTTAATCGGAGATCATATCCTGGTCAATAAATTTATTTACGGGGTCAAGATTCCATTTTTACAGAAAACCATTATTCCGATAAAAGATCCGAAAGCCGGCGATATCATCGTCTTTAAATTTCCCGAGGATCCCAGTAAAGATTTTATCAAGCGGGTCATCGGCGTTGCAGGGGATGTAATTGAGGTGCGTGACAAAAAGGTTTATGTGAACCACATGCTGCTCAACCATGATTATGGTATTCATACAGACCCTCACATTTTTCCGGCGGTTATACAACCCAGGGATAATTTCGGCCAGGTTGTTGTTCCCGAACATTCACTTTTTGTAATGGGAGACAACCGGGATCAGAGCTATGACAGCAGGTTTTGGGGCTTTGTGGATGTGAAGGATGTAAAAGGCAAAGCCTTGATCATCTACTGGTCCTGGGACAAGGAAGATTTTGGGGTTAGGTGGAACAGAATTGGGCAGGTATTAAAGTAGGTGACGCATGCGGTTTACAAAAAAACATATCCTGGATATGGAGTCCCTTTCTGTTGACGAGATCACCTTGATTTTGGACACGGCGGACAGAATGAAGGAGATATCCGAACGGCCGA
>JAUXEW010000162.1 GCA_030620375.1 Desulfobacteraceae bacterium
ATCTCATCGTTATGCGAAAAAAATAATCCTCGGAATATCAAACATATGCCTCCGGTTATTTTTTTCGCATGCCTTGATCTTGAACAAAAATCTTCATTTCTGGATGGACACTAGTTATAATAACGGGCTCCCGGTATCACATTAAAATCAGAAATGTTATAACTCCTCCGGTATAAACACGGTGACATCATCGATTGTCGCTAAAGATCCGAACAACATCACAAGTCGATCGATTCCCAACGCATTTCCAGATGCCTCCGGCATGTAGGATAACCTGTTTAAAAATCGTTCCGGCATTGGATATACATCCTTTCCCATGGAGCTTCGCAGGTCTCTTTCACTTTCAAATCTTAATCTTTGCTCACTTGGATCGGTTAACTCGGAAAAGGCATTACAGATTTCAATCCCGCTGATATAAAGCTCAAATCTTTCAACATATTGATGGTCATTCAGTTTAAGCCTTGCGAGGGCTCCTTTTTCAACCGGATAATCATATAAAAACACCGGCTTTGACCTTCCGAGAAATGGCTCAATCGCTTCAGCCAACACTTCATCAAACCGGTTGTTGGATAATGCCTTTTTTAATGGAATTGAAGCGTATTTCTCAAATGCCCTTGCCACCGAAAGTCTTTCCCATGGTTTTGCCAAATCTATGGTCTGCCCTTGATAATGAAGCGTCTCGCCATATCCGGTTTTCTTGGCAACATACCGGATCATTTCCTCACATTCCTCCATCATATCCCCATAATCGGTTTTTTCGGCATACCACTCCAATATGGTAAATTCCGGAAGATGCTTATCTCCTCTTTCATTTTGACGAAAACATTTGCAAATCTGAAATATGCGGGAATACCCGGCAGCCAACAGCCGCTTCATGCATAACTCGGGTGACGTATGCAAAAACCATCCTCCGGAAGGTTGTGCGTCAATGTGAGCTTCAGGTGCCGGAGCGGGAATACGCAAAGGGGTTTCAACTTCAAGGTAGTCTCTATTAACAAAGAAATGCCGCATCGCATGAATGATCTTTGCCCTGAGGAGAAGATTTCTCTTGATTTTCGTTTGTCTGAGATCCTTCAAAAGCCCTTTTTCTTTTTCTCCAAATATATATCTTGGGTTCGATCTTGCAAAAAGACCCAATCAAAATAACCGGCCGCTTTCTCTTCAAACCATTTGTAGCCAAGGGCCTTGCATGCCTTACAGGCTTTCCTGGGAATATGTAAAGCAAGGACGTTAATTCCCCTGTCCGTAGACGTAGCAATCCTTAACGCACCGCTGCAGTCCGGGCAGACACGGATTTTTTCTTTCTGGGTTTCGAGTATATTGTCCGTATCATAAAATAAATTCCGGGTTCTCTCGGCAAACTCCCTGGATTTCTGAATACCTCTTTTTATCTTTTCCCGCTGGCGCCAGTTTGCCAATATCTGTTTCTCAATATCATTGATATCGCCTATTATGTTAGAAGGCTGTCGAATTTTATCCGGGTCATAATCAGGTTCTTTTACGTTGCTGTAATCTACACCTGCCATGGCTAAAATAATTCCCACATTCACATATGGCAAAGCCCCTTCAATGGCGTATCCGCCTTCAAGTACGGCAATGTCGGGCGCCAGCATTGTCGTTAAAGCGGCATACCCCTGAGCGGAAAAATTCATGTTGGTAAGGGGGTCTGAATAATGATTGTCCTGGCCGGCTGAATTAATAATAATATCCGGCTTAAAATCGGCAAGAATCGGCAAGACAATATTCTCTATGGCGTATAAATACCCTTCTTCTGATGTATACGGTGGAAGCGGTATATTGACGGTGGTTCCGACGGCATTGGGACCGCCAATCTCATCCGGAAAACCGGAACCCGGGTAAAGCGTTCTACCATCTTGATGAATCGATACGAAGAGGGTATCCGGATCATGCCAGTAAATATCCTGGGTTCCGTCCCCGTGATGGCAGTCGGTATCCACAATGGCAACTTTATCAACATGATAGGCCTGGCGAAGATATTCAATCATAATTGCCTCAATGTTGATGTTACAAAAGCCTCTGGCTCCGTGAACGACCCGCATGGCATGATGTCCCGGCGGTCGAACCAATGCAAATCCCTTGTCAATTTTTTTCTCCATAACGGCCATTCCGATCGTTTTGGCTCCGCCGGCACTGATAAAATGAGATTCCGTTGAAACGCTCCACACATCCGGCACGCAAAAATGGACCCGTTGCACATCCCAAAGTGTAACCAAATCCGGTTTTAATTCTACAATGCCGTCTATATCAAGAAGACCTTCTTCAAGCACCTGATCCTGAGTGTATAACAGTCTTTCTTCCCGTTCCGGGTGTGTCGGGCTGATGGCCCAATCAAAGGCCGGAAAAAAAACCAGTCCGGTTTTATTTTTAGCGGATAGCATTATCGACTCCGAAAGTTTTTGGATGCAAGTCCATGAATCATAGAATCATATCCATGGATCAACCCGGGTTTAACCTGGACTTTTACACGGATATTTTTGCCTGTCGTATAAAATCCTCTCACCATATTAAATTCAAGATCCTCAACCACTTCCATCTCCAGATAATCCGGATTTGCCCCGCCTTTCAACGCCTTTTGTTTTAATAAATCGAGTGCCAAAGCAACGGCGTCCTGTTTTAAAAATTGGCTGTCAACCTTCTGACTGAAATCTTCTTCAGGCGCAGCCACAATCCCGTTTTCGGTATCGGCAAATAGTACGACTTCGGATGTCGTTCTGGCAAGCCCTGCCCCGATGGCATTTGCCACATACCACCGGGGAACTACGTGAACTTTAAAATTAGAGAGCGCTTCAAGGCCTTTGGCAAAATAGGGCGCCGGTCCGCCAAGCACCAAAATGGTCTGTGGCTTGACTTGATATCCCTCTAACATTTCATAAACGGTGTACACTGGTTTACGGTTGATTCGGTTGATCATTTGCCGGGCTTCTAATAAAATCATCCGACAAGTACGATCAAATATTTTTTTAGCCGCATCTTCTACAGACGTTCCCAACTGCTTGGCGATGGCCTCAAACCCTTTTATGGACTTTTCGCGGTTCCCATTGGTGATCTCCCCTAAAATGAATAATGTGTCCATAGGTGTCGGTACAGGACCGCCATGTGCCATTGCCGGACCGTTTCGATCCGGACCGATTTTAATACCCCGGCTATCAACTATCACGGCACTATCTCCGCCAATTCCAACCGAATGCGTTTCCAATGACCGAATTAAAGTCTGGTAGGGGCCGACCTTTATTCCTAACGGGTTTAAAAGCGGAACGCCGTTAACCAGGACAGCCATATCCGTAGTGGTCCCACCGATATCCAGAACCAGTATTTCCGGTTCATCCGTGGCAAACGCGATAGCGCCCATCACACTGGCGGCCGGGCCGGAAAGAATGGTTTGAACGGGGAAATCAATGGAAGCCTCAAATTTCATGTTTCCACCATCCGCCTTTAAAATACGAATCGGGGCCTTAAGCCCTTTTTCTTTAAGCGATCGCCCAACCGCTTCAAAAAATTCTTTGTGAATAGGATAAACCGCGGCATTTAGGAAAGTGGTTGCGATTCGACGGGGAAAATTTAGGCTACCGGATATCCGGTGGCCTAAAAATACTTTTTCAAAGGTGTCTTTTATGATTTCGTAAATTTTTAACTCTTGCTGCGGGTTTCGAACGGAAAATTTACAGACCACACCTACATGACGAATTTTGGACTTTTTTAATCTTTCGGCAACCCCTCTGATTTCATCGGAATTAATCGGATCAATTTCTCTTCCCCTGTGATCAATCGAACCTGAAACCGAATAGTAATGTGAACTGGTGCGATAAAATTCAGGGTCAATTCCCGGTCCGCTGGAAACGATCATTCCCACTTCCGGAATTTTCTTCTGTACGATGGCGTTAGTGGTGAGTGTCGTACTTAATACGATGCGTTTAACTTTAGACGGATCAGTCTCTTTTAAAATTATGTTGAGCCCTTTAAGGACCGTATCAAACAGATTTG
Organism: Desulfobacteraceae bacterium; assembly: GCA_030620375.1. GTDB lineage: Bacteria > Desulfobacterota > Desulfobacteria > Desulfobacterales > UBA5616 > JAUXEW01. The sequence continues at coordinate 4,003 of JAUXEW010000162.1, forward strand.
ACGGATCGGTGGGAACTTTGATTTCATCCACCAGCCCCTCTCTGCCCAAGAGAACCACATCCGTATGGGTTCCCCCCACATCAAGACCAATAATCATAATACATCCTTAAAGGCAATGTTGACATAGGTAAAGCATCCTGGCCCAGCGGACCCGGTTTTTTATGTTTAAATTAATAGCTCAAAATATATGACCTATTAAATTAGGCTACTGAAATTATACGACATTGTCAATACGCATAAAAATCATTGAAAACATTACGACTATATCATATTAAACAAACGGTGACGGTTTCAAAAAAAGTCCGACTTCTGTGTTGTGATTCATTTGGCTGTCATTGCGACATACGATATCAACTGCTTATGAAACGAAACCCATACGCCTTGGATTTGAAACTTTTGACAAGTTCATCAACGTTAATGCGATCATTTTTTATGTTTTTGATAAAAAAGCAACCATAATCTCAATGCCTCAAATGGATGACATTGCTCGGTTGCTAAAAGAACTCGAAGCCGAGCTTTCACGTTGCGCGCGATGCGGTATGTGTCAGGCCGTATGCCCATTGTTCTCTGAAACAGGCCTCGAAGCCGACGTCGCCCGGGGAAAACTGGCCTTGCTGGATGGACTGTTGGAGAAACTACTCGATCATCCTCAAGGAACAATGGACAGACTTAACCGCTGCTTACTTTGCGGATCGTGTGCCGTAAATTGCCCCAATGGGGTTAATGTACTTGAAATATTTTTAAAAGCACGGACAATCTTATCCTCCGTCATGGGCCTGTCACCATTTAAGAAAGTGCTCTTAAAAAGAATACTCGCCAATCCCGATACGTTTAACCGAATATTTCAGTGGGGAATTAAATTCCAAAAATGGATCGTCAAAGCCGAGAACAAAACCATCGGCACATCATCTTTGAGGTTTTCACCACCGTTTTTAGGTAAGCGACATTTTGTCCCGTTAGCGCCGATCCCGTTCCACCAAAGAGCACTCTCCGCCAAACAAGCTATTTCTTCTTTCCGTATGACGGTGCTATTTTTTACCGGTTGCCTGATTGATAAAATCTTCCCGCAAATTGCCGACGCCGTCCTAAAAGTTCTTCATCACCACCAGATAGATGTTATCGTCCCGAAAGAACAGGGATGTTGCGGAATTCCGGCCATCTCCTCTGGTGATGCGGATACCATGGACCAATTAATTTGCCATAATTTGGAGCAATTTGAAGGAAAGAATTTTGACTTTTTGATTACCGCATGCGCGACCTGTACCCATACGATAAAAAACATTTGGCCCATGATGGTCCGGGATTATTCCGATGACGTAAAAGCCAACATATCGGCGCTTTCCAAAAAAACGATGGACATCAATCAATTCATCGTATCAAAAATAGGGAGGAAAGAAGGTCCCCCAATGCCGTTTAATGATCCCTGCACAATCACCTATCATGATCCCTGCCATTTAAAAAAGAGCTTGGGAGTATATACCGAACCTCGCACGCTGATCATGGCCAATCCGCAATATCGGTTTGTGGAAATGGCGGAAGCGGATTGGTGTTGCGGAATGGGGGGAAGCTTTAACATAGAACACTACGACCTCTCCCATAGGATCGGGAATCGAAAGCTTGAAAATATTCGGACTGCCGGGTGTCAAGTGGTCGCCACCGGATGTCCGGCCTGTATGATTCAGCTTTCCGATATGTTGTCAAAATCTGGAGAAGAAATTACGGTTAAGCATCCGATTGAAATCTACGCGGAGAGTTTGAAGTCATTGAAACAATAAATTACTGCCCGGAAGACTGCATTTACTGGGAAGCGGTTTAACAACCCGTGGTGAGGTTATTATGAAAAAAATGGCATTATTCGTGTTCAACGGCGATCCCCTGTGCTTTATTCATGTCCTTTTAAACGCCCTGGACATGAAGGAAAAAGGACATGAAGTAAAGGTGGTCATTGAAGGGGCGGCAACGAAACTCATACCGGAACTCGCCAAATCGGACAACCCCTTGCACAAGTTATGGGAAAATGCTAAGTCTGCTGGACTGGTTGACGGCGTCTGCAAAGCCTGCTCGAACAAAATGGGCACCTTGGAGGCCGCAAAAGATCAGGGTCTGGCGTTTCTGGATGAAATGACAGGCCATCCCAGCATGGCCCGCTATCATGATGCGGGTTTTGAGGTTATAACATTCTGAAGTTCGAGGTGGAAAATGATGAGAAAGAAAATTGGCATAATATCAATATGTTTACTTGTTTTTATTATTGGCTATTATAATGTGGCCACTGCAGAGGAAGAGGCCTGTATCACATGTCATAGGGACATAAGTCCGGGGCAAGTGGCAGATTGGGAAATCAGCCGACACTTCGAAGAAGAGATTACGTGTGCCGTTTGTCACGGTGAAGAACACACCAGTGCCGATGATATTAATCGTGTAAGCTTGCCTGATGAGCATGTCTGTTCTGAATGCCATGAAGATCAGTTTGATCAGTTTACCAGTGGAAAACATAATAATGGCTGGACATCAATGAA
>JAUXEW010000242.1 GCA_030620375.1 Desulfobacteraceae bacterium
AAAACGTCCTTTTTTGTCATTCCGGCGAAAGCCGGAATCCAGTAAATTCAATTACTTCTGGATGCCGGATCAAGTCCGGCATGACGGTTTTGGGACTTTTTACGAAGCCATCATAGATGGGGAACTGATAAAGATGTCTCGCTTTGCTCGAAATAACAAAAACAGTGTTGTAATCAGGCCGTATGCGTTCTTGATGCAGCTTTTGTGCCAGGGATATTCATTCGACGAAAAAGGAAATAAGTTCCATCAAAATCAATAGGTTAAACAATCTAGAGGATGAAGCGGATGGTGTTTTACAAGGAGGGGTGCCCACCATGCAACCGTGCCAATATGGCGTAGTTTATTAGTTATATAATATAATAACGATATGTTAAAAATTACTGCGCCATTTTGGCATAGACCGCTTTGGTTTGGTTATGGCTCACTCTGCTTTGTATGTTTTTAATTTTCTCCTGAGGGTGTTTAAACCGATACCCAGCAGGTTTGCAGTTTGGGTTTTATTCTTAATTTTTTGGTACGCATTTAAGATGTGCTCCTTTTCCACTTGAGCAAGGGGAATAATGGCGTTTGATTCTATTCGGGCCGCCACTTTAACCTTTGGTGTTCGTTTTTTTAAACCATCCGGCAGTGTATTTTTCGTAATCACGTTATCATGGGCAAGATTTGCGGCAGACTGGACAATGGACTTTAGCTCCCGGATATTGCCGGGATAGTCATAATCCATCAAGGCCGCCAGGGCATACTCATCTATCTCAATATCTCCGTGACGGTGTTTTAGCGCTTCTAAAAAGCTGTTGATCAACAACGGGATATCCTCTTTTCTCTCTTTTAAGGCCGGCAGGTGAAGCCAAGCCCCTTTTAACCGATAATAGAGGTCCTTTCTAAAACCACCTTTTGCCATCATCTGATCCAAATCTACGTTTGTAGCGGAGATGAAACGAACATCCACGAATATGGCTTGGTTAGTGCCTAATTTTATGTATTCCCCTTCTTGAAGAACCCGCAGCAATTTACCCTGAAGCTCCAACGGCAAACGGCCGATCTCATCTAAAAACATGCTCCCCCGGTTCGTATGCTCCAGGTATCCGATCCGGTCTTTTTCCGCACCGGTAAACGCGCCCTTGGTGTGTCCGAAAAACTCGGCTTCGAATAAACTTGACGTTAACGAGGCCATATTGACAGGGGTAAAATGATATTTTGACCGGAAACTGGCTTTATGAATGGCCCTGGCTAGAAGTTCCTTCCCGGTCCCGCTTTCCCCGGTAATCAGGATCGGAATATCACTCTCCGCGTGAAGTTCCGCCTCTTTCAAAATCCTGAAAACGGTTTGAGACCCGGTAACAATCGGTTCAAAAGCTTCTTTATGCAAAAGTTTCGGCAACACCTTCTGCTTTCCAAGGTCGAGGATATTTAACAATCGCCTTCTCTCCAAGGCCCGATCGATAACCATGATCAGGTCTTCTTTCATTATCGGCTTGACCAGATAATCATAGGCCCCTTTTTTTAAACACTCAACCGCCGATTTGGCCTCATCCATCGCTGTGACCATGATGCATTCGGTATTTGGACTTGTTTGTTTGATGATTTCCAGCAATTCTATGCCGCCTAATCCGGGCATGGCAAGGTCTATAAGGACAAGATCAAACGGTTCTTCCTGCCGGATCAAAGATGCCGCCTTTTTAGAATCGCTTTCCAAATAGACATTTTTAAATCCGGAAATTTTTAGCCCCCGCTGAATCGTGTCCAGAAAATCAACCTCATCGTCAATCACCAATATCCGATTAACCATTTAGGCTCCTCCCGGAATCCTTATCGGGCAGAATTACCCTGAAAGTACTTCCTTTTCCGGGCTCACTTTCTACTTCGATATGCCCTCCCAATTCTTCAATAAGGTTCCGGCAAACAAACAATCCCAGACCGGTTCCTTCACCCGCAGGCTTTGTGGTAAAAAATGGATTAAAAATGCGGGTTGCCGTATCTTTATCCATGCCCATGCCATTATCCATAACCTCAATGATCAAATCCTTCTGCCGATCTTCCCCTGATATCACATTCAGTTTGATCCAGGAATCTTCTTTATCGGCGGCCTGACCCGCGTTGATCAATAGATTGATCAGTACCTGTTCAATGATATAGGGGTCTGTGGATATCCGGGGAAGTTCTGTTGAGACATTCACCTCAAATGTTTTAACCAGCCTTTTGATTTTTCCTCGGCAAATTACCACCACCCGGTCAACCACTTTGGGAATATCGACATGCCCGATCTTTCTGTCATCCCTTCTTCTGGAAAACTCTTTTAAATCCGACACAATGGCATTAATTCGTTCTGAGCCGTGTTGCACATTGTCGAGCAGCCTAAAAATATCGTCACGGAACTCAGGATATGGCATTCCAAAAAATTCCAAATCTCGTTTATTGGCTACATCCTTCTCCACAATCGGCATTATCTCCGACAAATAATCCTTTAAGATTGGAATATTAAAGGAAATAAAATTATTGGGATTATTAATCTCATGGGCGATACCCGAAACCAGGATACCGAGGGAAGCCATTTTCTCCGCCTGCATGAGCTGACTGGCGATCAACCGCTCTTCGGTAATGTCACTGATCCGGACAATGGACCCGATGAGGCGCCCGCCTTCTGTTAACGGGTATATGATGACCTTCTCCGATCTCGAGGGGTCAATAAAACCATTTCTTTCGAATGTCATTTCTCGGCCTTCAAAAACCGCAGACGGAATTAAACATCCCTCGCATTGTGACGACAATTCCCTGAACCCCGAAAAACAAAAATGATCGATAATATCCTTGGAATCCAGAATATTATAATATGCCCTGGCTGCCTTGTTCAGCATTTTTACACGCAGATTTAAGTCCAGGATCACCAGGGGTTCGGCGATACCATCAAATATCAACTGAAGAATATTGCCGCGTTTCAAAATGTCTCCAAAAATTTTATGGCTGCCGGTTTTCATCTGTTCCATATTTCAGGTATCATTAAACGCCTTTTCGAAAGCCTTTAAAAAATCGTCCGGGCCGGTACCCGCGATTTCCACATCCGGTCTTTCAAAGATCTGTTTTATTTCCTTTTCTACGATTTTTAGATCCCGCGGTCTCCCTCGAAGCGTATTCTCCATGTCTCTTAAAATAGTATTCGGTGTGGGGTGAAAGTCTCCTGTGACAATGAGGTCATAGATCCGGTTATGGTGGAATAGCAACGTGGTTCTGATTAACCCGGCAAGTGCTTTATGCCGGCCTTCGGTCTTTAAAGCGTCCGCGGGAGCACCTCTAAATCTTATCTGTTCTGAATTTTCATAAAACCATTCTTTGGACGTATATTTTTTTTGGAATTCTTCGGCATATTCTTTTTCAATCCCGGAAAGATCGCCGGGTATTAGAGCGGTCGTTTCCCCGAATATTTTCTCTACACTTTTTTGGGTAATTTCCAAAAGATCTGAATCAGAAACACTTCGGCCGGCCTCTGTTTCAAGGCAAGTAAACCGTTCGCCAACATCCTTGATCTGCTTATCCTGAATTTTTTCAACCGGGACCTTGATGGCCTTCGTCAATACATTCGTATCGGTTGGAACAACGTTAATCAATAACCGAACGGTTAGGATATTGTTTTCAAGTCTTGCGGAAGATGCAACCAATTTTTTGCCATTGACCTCCACATCGTTTAGCGGCCGGTATTCGGCCTCGATATCATACTGTTCACGGATTACATCGGCCAAACCGGACAACGCGGTGACAAATGCCCCCTGAATGGTTTTCATCGGCACCCAAGAATTACCGGTGTTCACATATATAACGAGGAAAGCACATCCATCCGCCCCCAGGACTGCTCCGCCGGCATTTTGCCGTCGACGAACGATAATGTTTTTCTTTCGGCAAAATTCAAGATCCATACTCTTCTCAGGATCATCAAAGAATCCGACGGTGAAACTGTCTCCGTTAAAGACATTGAGGATAACGGTATCTTTTGACTCCATTCTCCCCAGCGCAAGTTCTATGGCCGGTGATGTGCTGGTTGAAAAATCGGCATAATTGGTATGCGTCCGGATGAATCGGAACTGTGCCATCTGTACTCCTTTTTAGAAGGCGGCGAAGCTTTCCGCCGTAGGCAGCGAGGAATCTTCGAGCGTAAAGACTTTATATTGATTAAAAATCAAAAATTCCTTCCCTCCCGTTCGTCAACCACCAATGGTCCGGCTTCAAGCGAATCGACGATTGAAATCCGGTTGAACGTTAAAAGGGTTTCTTGTTTCAGTCTTTTTAAGAGCGCATCAATTTGAGCATCG
>JAUXEW010000067.1 GCA_030620375.1 Desulfobacteraceae bacterium
CTGAACCAGCGGTTCTACCTTCTCCTCGCTGTCCACTATAAATTCGATGTTGTTTCGGGTGGTAAACCGGATGTGTCCGTCACAGTGTTTCTCCGCAATATCACAGATTTCACGGATATGCGTGGTAGTCATGAGACGAGCGCCGCCGCATCGTACCGTATAAGCTTTGTCTCCGGTTTCTGAGACATGAAACAGAATGCCGGGTTTCATGAATTCATGATAAAGCCATTTACCCTTATTTTTTGCAATGATCGGATGGTAAAATTCGTCAAATTTTCTCGGACCAATATCGGTGATCCGGTCTTCCATGGGTTTGTCCGGATTGTAACCTGAAGATATAAATGCCATAATGATTCCCCTCCTATCTCTGATGGTGTTTTCTGTATTCGGTGACGTCACGATCCCATCCGCCCGTAACTTCATCTTCTTTCCAGAAGATATATGGATTGGATCTCGGTTCCTGGATCATCTGCGGTACCGGGTCTACGCCTAAAACTTCGATCAGTTTCTGGAAGCCCTGACGTTTCATCAGTTCCCCGAGTCGCTCGCGGTTCTTCCCTTCTTCCATCCACCAATCCCAGACGGGTTCGATCACGTTCTCTTTGATTTCCGTGTAAGGCGCTTCCACCTTCATGAATGGAACGATCAATGACCCCATTTGAGCACCGTCGAGGATCGGCGCCTTTGCACCGGCCAAGATTGAAACACCGCGGTCATTACCAATTTTTAAGGCTCTGGGCATGACGTTGATGCAGTGCATACAACGGGTACATTCTTTATTGTCGATCATTAATTTTCCGTCTTCCATCCACATGCACCCAGTGGGGCACAGATCGATGACCTCTTTCTGAATGTCAAACGGGCCCCAGTCACGACCGGAATGGGCGCCGGCATTGGAAGGTAATTCTCCACCGATATAGGCCTGAACCGCTTCCTGGTCTATCGGGATTTCATCTCTCCAGGTCCCGATAAAGGATAAGTCGGAACGAGCGATAGATGCCACACAGCAGTTGGGGCACCCGTCAAACTTAAACTTAAATTTATACGGAAAGGCGGGCCGATGGAGCTCGTCCTGGTATTCTATAGTCAGGTCATAACAGAGGGAATGGGTATCGTAGCAGGCATATTCACAACGTGCCTCGCCGATACAATCGGAAGGCGTTCTCAAGTTAGACCCCGAACCACCTAGGTCTTGATTGAATGTATGGGTCAGTTCATAAAAGACTTCCTCAAGTTGGGGGGTTGTTGTACCGAGGAAAATAATATCTCCGGTCGACCCGTGCATGTTGGTGACACCGCTGCCTCTCAAATCCCAAAGGTCGCAAAGCTGCCTTAAGTATTTGGTTGTGTAAAATTTGCCACTCGGATGGTTGACACGCAAGGTATGAAAGTGCGCAACACCGGGGAATTTTTCAGGCTGGTCGCAATATCGACCGATAACACCACCGCCATACCCGAATACACCAACGATTCCACCATGTTTCCAGTGGGTGGTTCCGTCTGAGAATGACAGCTCCAGAACGCCCAAAAGGTCTTCTACAACATCTTGGGGAATCTGAAATTCAATATTTTCTTCATTTTTTGCCCTTACTTCAGCCTGCTGTTTCAGATCGGACACGAAACTCGGCCATGGCCCAGATTCAAGCTGGTCTAACAAAGGGGTATCATGCTTTGCCATATTATTACCTCCATTTGGTTAATAATTAATTTTGTCCTATTATCATATTTTAACATCCTTTGCTGGGCTGTTAAATTCACCTCCTCTCAAATTATATCTATATCAAATAAAATTGGCCTTTGATTTTTTATAAAAATGAACATATAGAATTATTATTTTATCTTGTCAATAAAAAATCAAAGTTTCCGCCAATTCTCGGCTATACTATAACATGCCGAATTTATTTGTTTTAAAAAAACCCGGTGAAATCCTCAAAATAGCACGCTATTCCCGTTGTCACTATGACGGTTGCACCGTCGGTTTCAAAATCGCTCAGGCCTTGCTCTGAACCAAAATCTACCATTTCTGGATGGACACTAGTTAAGAATCGAAACCGGAAAACCCTCTCATAAACTTTATTGACTTGAGGCCATAAAACCGATAAGGTATCAGAATTAAATATAATTCTCTTCTTGAACCCTCAGTAAGGGAGATCCTCAATGGATGAACCTGCAAAGATTACACCGTTGAAAATGGCGACACTCGGTATCGGATGGTTCGGCATCAATTTTTTTTGGGCGTTTCATAGCACTACCATACCGCTGTTTTTAAAAAATTTCACGGGCTCAAAATTTATGATATCACTTATCCTCTGCTTGCCCGGAGTGGCCGGTTGCATCATCCCTCCAATCGTCGGTTATTTTAGCGATCGGAGCATCAATCGGTTTGGAAAGCGTAAACCCTATATCTTTTTCGGTATGCTGGGCGTGTTTATCTGTCTATTGGGATTGCCTTTTGGAAAATCTTTTGGGTTTGTTGCCCTCATCTCAGGGGTGATGTACTTTGCTCTGCGTTTAGCCGAGACCCCTTATCTTTCCCTTCTTCCGGATATCACGCCGCCGCAGCAACGGGGTACTGCCAGCGGGACAATGAATCTGCTCGGCAGTGTCGGCTTGATTTTTTATTTTTTAATCGGTTCGCAAATCTGGGATGCAAATCCCACCGCAGTTTTCGTTATGGTGGCGCTTGTCACATATGGGTTTTCACTTATCGCGATTTTCCTTATAAAAGAACCGGCAATTTTACAGACGGAGGTAGAAAAAACAACCGGCCTTTCAGGAGCAAAAATTTTTGAATATATAAAAGGAATCATAGCGGAGAGCAATGTCTTAAAATTTTTTATCGCACAATTTTTCTGGTGGCTGGGTTTTTGGATGATTACATCTTTCCTCACCTTGTTTGTGGTTGAAGAACTGAACGTGGGAGAAGGCAAATCATTATTGGTATCCATGATATTTTCAATCGTAGCCTCTCTTTTTATGCTTCCCATGGGCATTTTAGGTGACCGGTTCGGACGAAAGGGAATCATCTCTTTTATGCTTGTCTTCTGGGCAATAGGCGGAGGTGTCATTGGGCTATCCCAAAATCTGTTGCATGCCATCATCACGGTGGCTATTACGGGAATTCCTTACGCAGCGGTCATAGGGATCGGATACGCCTTTATGCTGGATCTCATTCCCCGGGAGCGAACCGCAGAATTTGTGGGATTTAGCGTTATTAGCGTTGCCGTCGCACAGATTTTCGGGCCGCTGATCGGGGGGAAGTTGATTGATATAATGGGCTATCGCTGGCTTTTTCCCACTGCGGGGTCGTTAATGGTCGTCGGTTTTGTCATCCTTCAGTTCGTCCGTTCTCGCCAGAATCAGAAAACGTAACTTCTCAATAAGTTTGGGGAATAAGGGTTGTTTCCGTGAAAGTCGAAACTTAAAAAAAATCCGCTTTTTTTGCCGCAAGCGTAAAACCGCAAAGCTTCTTTGATCTTTACTTTTAGTGGCCATTTAAAGTTTGACATAATATCTGCTCTTTGTCATAAAATGGCCTTACAACGCTAAAGGCTTTACCCCAATTATGGTGTCTCATAAAAAATTCGGCGCAATTCTTTTCTATCCTTTCCCGATTCAGTCGATTTTGGATAGTGTATCATAATGGCGACAAACGCTCTCATTTGAGGAGGTGTGATGAAAAACAAGGTATTTAGCAGCTTTGATGAGGCAGTAGCCGACATTTCAGACGGCGCCTCTATTGTCACTGAATGCTGGGGCTTGACGGGGATGTCTCAAAACCTTATCGCCGCCGTCAAGGAAAAAGGTGTGAAAGATCTAACCCTTATCACCCATAATTTCATACCGTTGGTGTTTTTTGGCGAAGGGGAGATAGCCAACCTCACCATTTTGCTCCCCCAGCTTAAGAAACTGATAACCCCCGTAGTCGGTCTGCAATATCTTGGCGCCGGCGCTTTTGTCCAAGAATATGTCGAAAAAGGGCTTGAAGTAGAGTTGACCAGCCACGGAACTCTTGCGTCGAGGCTCTATGCCGGGGCCGCCGGGCTTGGGGGCATCTATAATCCGGTCGGAGTGGGCACTATCTTAGAGGAGGGAAAAGAGAAACGGGAGATAGACGGGAAGGAGTTCATTCTTGAAAAACCCATCAGGCCGGACTATGCCTTTATCCGGGCTCACAAGGCGGATAAAATGGGAAACTTGATTTACCGGGGCGTCTACCGGGCGGATCAGCCGGTGATGGCAATGGCCGCCAGGACAACCATTGCAGAGGTGGATGAAGTCGTAGAAATCGGAGAAATCGATCCAGAGCATGTTGTCACACCGAGCGTATTCGTTGACCGTATCGTTAAAGTTCCCGATGATGCTTTTGGCAGTACCAAACGAATAAAGGAGATTATTGGTAAGATGGGAGAAAACGAGCTGATACGGTCGCTTTTGTTTAGATAGTGTCCATTTTTTTGCCCTATTCGCAGACAAGTGCCGTTTGAGGAGGTAAAGCAAATGAAAGAGAAGCTGGACAGAGAAGTTATCGCCATGAGGGCGGCCAAAGAATTAAAATATGGGGATTGCGTCAACCTTGGTATCGGCATCCCCAACCTTTGTGCACATTTTATTCCCGAGGGTGTCCTTTTTCAAACTGAGAACGGTGCCTTGGGCTATGGCCCCCTGATCAGGGAGGATGAGATAGAAAATGCAGAGCAGTATTATGTGGACGCCGGGGGAAAATTTTGGACACCTGTTCCGGGGATGTCTATTTTTGATATTGTTACATCATTTGCGATGATAAGGAGCGGGCGCCTGACGACTATATTAGGTGGCCTGCAAGTTTCAGAAACAGGGGACCTTGCCAACTGGAGTACCGGCGGCGGAGCGTTAGGCGGGACTATCGGCGGCGGAATGGACCTGGCAGTGGGAGCCAAAAAGGTAATTATCACCCTCGAACACACGACAAAAGAAGGTGCGCCGAAAATATTAACAAAATGCACTTATCCGTTAACAGCCCAAAAATGCGTTAACTTCGTGATTACCGATCTTGCCGTAATCGAAGTGACCGGATCCGGGTTGGTGCTTAAGGAGGTCGCTCCCGGCTGGACTGCCGATGAGGTTCAGGCGTTAACCGAGCCCAGGCTCATACTGGCGGATGATCTTAAAGAGATCGATCTTGAATGAGATGTTCAATTTATCCGCCTTTCCCTTATCCGCCATATCCTTATTTTTCTGATCTGAGCGTTTCAAATTTCGGAAATGGTTAAACATAATAATATTTTTTAAGGGAAATCAAATGATTAAAGACAACCCTTTATTTGCCGCTTACCTGGCTGAAAAATTAGGGGCGGATGAACTTTCCATTACCAGTGATTGGCAAAATACAGAAGGCTGGTCTATGGAAACTTTCAGCCTTGGCCTGAAGTATTTCAAAGAAGCCAAACTGGTTGAATCTGAAATCATTTTGCGTCGCGAACCCATCGGCGGTTTATTGGAACCTTACGACGTATCCGTAGAATACAAAGTCCTCTCCGCCCTTCAAGATACAGGCATTGCCGTACCGAAAACCTATTGGTACGAACCGGACCCTGCTGTTTTCGAACGGGCGTTTTATGCAATGGAAAAAATAGACGGCGACGTCTTTACGGTCTCTCCTCGTGCCGAGGAAGAAGGATTCCCCGACGATGTTCAACGAGCCGGTTTAGCTGACGATTTTATGTCCAATATCATCGCTCTGCACACCTGCGACTGGAAATCACGGGGGTTGGATTTTTTGGGCGTTCCCGGACCGGGCAAAGGGTCGGCCCTGGCACAGGTCGAGTACTGGGAGAAAGTGATTGATCGTACGGGTTACCGTAATCATCCTCTTGCCGTGTTGTCCACCAATTGGCTAAAGGTAAATGCTCCGGAAAACGAGAAGGTCGTTGTTGTTCATGGAGACTATCGGACGGGAAATTATATTGCCAAAGATAACCGTATTAAAGCCATATTGGATTGGGAAATGGTACATCTGGGCGATCCTCATGAAGACTTGGCCTATATTTTTATTTCGGTGTGGCGATCCCCTCCTCCATATAACCGGATCAGTCATCTGGTTGCTGAAGAAGAATTTATCAAAAGATACGAAACTGAAACCGGGATAGAAGTCGATCGGAAAAAATTAGGGTACTATGATGTTATGATCGCATATAAAGTAATCGGCATTGCATTTACCGCCGCTTATAGTTTTACCACAAAGGTAAACCCGGATGTTCGTCCCGGTGTATTCGGACAGACCATGGACAAATACCTGGCATTATTGGCCCAGGCATTAAACACCCAATTGGAGTCTTGAATAACATGGATACCAATTTTGAGACCTATGTTACGCGAATCAACTATACATTGGAAAATGTAATTGTCCCTCAAATCCAATCGGATTTTATCCGCAGCCAGGTGTTTGCCGTTATGGAGCTGCTGCATCAATTGACCTCGCGCCTAGAATATCGGCATGAACTTTTATTGGAGGACATCGAACGTCTCAGGGGCATCATACAAACCGTAATTAAGACGTTCAGCAAACATAAAATCCACATTCCGGAAGACATCTTAAGCGAAACCGACATTCAAGCTCATGAAATATATGGAAAACCATTAATGGCAATACACGATCGATTGGAAGTTGCAGTAGGCAATGCCATAAATCTTTTCTATAAAAACAGAGACCAAATTAAAAACCCGAGGGAGATTGAACACCACATATTAGTACAGATATCCAGCGGCATAACCCGTGACGTAACCCTGTTTAAACCAGAAATGATGCACGAACTCTCCGAAAAATATCAGAAAAAGGAGGCGTAATGTCCATTCTGTCACCACAAGATGATTTTATACATCAGGATTATCCCCGGCAAGATGTAAAACCGTGGAAAGAAAATTGGTATTTTAACTTTATCGATCGGAAAAATCAGGCGTGGGGAATCAATCATATCTCTCTTCAACGAAACATTCAGAAAGGCCGGTTCACCGCCATGCACGTTATAGATGGTGAAACAATCCCTTATGTGAATGAAATTGATTTAGACGAAAATTTTTCAGAACTGACGGACGGTAATTTCCGGGTGGACATTATTGAACCTCATCGGAAATATCATCTGACGTTCAATGGTCCGAGCCATTCTGTTAGCCTGAACTATGAAGCTCGATTTGAGTTGTTTGATTATGCAAAACGAGACACGGATAATGGCTTCAAGGACGAAGACACCCTTGCCATAGAGCATTACGAACAAGGCATGCTGGTGAGCGGCACGATTAAGAAGGATGAGAAATCTCGGTCGATTTCATGTTTCGGTCACCGGGATCATTCCTGGGGATACCGAAACGAAGAAAATATCAGGGGGTGGAACTGGATCGCCGCGCAGTTCCCTTCACGAACCATCAACTTGTACCAACTGGTTGTTGACGGCAGCGATAACGTCCAAAGCGGGTTTGTTTCAACGGGTAACGGCAATATAGGCGTTCAAAGTCTTAAAATTGTTTCTACAAAATGGGATGAAAACAACGCTCCCCTATCCGCAACTTACGAATTTAATGATGAAAACGATCGAATTTGGACAATGACATCGAAAAAATTCTCAGGAATTTTTTTGCCCATGAATGAAGAAGGTGCCGGAGTGCATGAAGTCTTTTCAGAATTCATACTTGAAGAAACCGGTGAAAAAGGGGAGGGCATTGATGAGCATCTGGTGAATCCGGCACCCTAAGCCGGAAAGGGGCGTTTTGCAAAGGTCTCAACCTGTCGTCATCGGTATATTAGATTCGCTCGCTATTGCGGTTCAGACGATTATATCCGTACCACTTTTCCCGGATTGACTGTCTCATCCAGGCGGCCTCCATTTTTCACCATCCGTCCGTTAATGAATACCGTTTTGATTCCGCTGGGCGGATTGCCGATCTCTGTTGGCGTCTGATTATCTTTTACGGTATTCCAGTCAAAGACCGTAATATCTGCCGCCAGGCCTTTTTTTAGAAAGCCTCGATCCTTTATACTGAAGCGGTGGGCGGAAGCACCGGTCATTTTTCTTACGGCTTCTTCCACCGGTATCAGTTGTCTTTCCCTGGCATATTGAAGCAAAAGCGGAAACGTGCCATACGAAGCCGGATTCTGTACCCCGCCATGCGGACAAACCACGGTGTCTGTCATAAACAGGCAAGCCGGGTGTTTTATCAGGGCATCAATGATTTCCATGTTGCTGTAGTTATGGTTTAAGACCCTGGCCGTTCCATTGGTCTTCATAGAAATGTCAATTAACGCTTCAAAGGAACTGATCCCGAGTAACTCAGCAATTTGTCCTAAAAATAAGCCGTTATATTGATTGAGGTCCGGGTGACCGGCATAAGATATCTGAATGTCGTCGTAACCAAATCCCAACATCTCGGAAGTAAATTCCATCTCTGATGCCACCTTTTTTAAGGCCGCTCGATCATGGTAATACTCCGGCAATCCGCCGAGAAACCAAGCCGGCAGGACCACATTAATAACGGAGTTGCCGCAGTGATAAGGATAGGTGTCGATCATTATGTCAACTCCCTCATCAATAGCCTTGTCAATAACTTCCAAACATTGCTTATATGTCGGATGAGAGTTGGAACCGGCAAACATGAGATGTGAGTATTGAAGCCTAACGCCTGTTTTCCTTGACAAGTCGATCATCTCCTGAAGAGAAAGTACATTATGAGGTATACCATCCGGGACGATTTCATACGCCATTGAGAGGACGGATAACGCCCGTCCGTGGACGGTTATGAGCTTGTTTTTTTTCTTGACCATTTCTGCGATTTGACTGATTTCTTCATTTGTTGCAAAAATACCGGGTTCATACATTAGCCCGAAAGAAACGCCGACCGCTCCCTGGTCCATTGCCTCTTCGAGAAGCTTTAGAAGCTCTTTCATCTCATCCGGTTTCAGTGGATCCTCATCAAATCCGCGCATTGAAGCCACAGATGTTCCCTGCCCGGCCAGCTCGACCAGATTGTGGCGCAATCCATTGTATTCCAGATAATTAAAAAATTCCTCCATGGTGGCCCATTCTATTTCAAAGAGGTTTGAATCACCTAATCTCATCAGCTCCATATATCTGCTGTTCAAGCGAAGGGCAGCCGGGCTGAATCCGCAGTTTCCTGCGACGAAGGTCGTAACGCCTTGTTCGATAAACGGTGACGTAAGATCCGGTCTTTCTTTGATTGGCAGTATCCAGTCCATGTGAGAGTGCATGTCAATGAACCCGGGTGCTACAACAAGGCCTGAGCAGTCGATTTTTTGACAATCAATCTGAATGGACTGACCGGAAACCTCTTTTATTTTATCACCCTCGATGAGCAGGTCACCGATAAAGCCTTTACCACCCGTTCCGTCAATAATGGTACCGCCTGCCAGCAAAATATTTGATTTTGTATTATGTTGAACCGTCATATCTATCGTCTCCTTGTTTTCCAATTGCCGGGTAAGATTTTTTTCTAAAGAACAGGATGATCTAGTCTGCTCGGTAGAATGATAGCGACGGAATGCCTTTTTTCATCTATCTTTAATTCGGCATTAAGGAAATTCAATACAGCTTTACCCTGCTCGCTAAATAACGGTTTTTCGGGCATCTCGACTAAATTATGGAGCTCTGTAAAGTGAACGCTGATGCCGGATGTGTCCTTTTGACAATTTATTTTAACGACTTTTTCTGCGCCGGCAACATCCATGGCATAATCGAGACAGAACCATAATAGATTATTCAAGAAAAACGGGCTGGTGGTCATCGTAACGGGCGAATCCGGAAGGAGAAGATCAATGGCTACGCTGCGCATTGACGCAAACCGGTTGGATAAAGAAACGGTTAATTCCAGTATTTCACACGCGTCAACTTGTTTTACCGGCTCATCAATACTATGAGAAAGTCGGTTCATGTTTTGGATAATTCGATCTGCGCGGACAACTTGTTTGCCAAAGCGGTCCGCTAACGTATCAATTCGCTCAATGTTTAGCGGTGCTCCTTGTTTTGCTATATGGGTCAAATCCTTAATGAGTCCGGCGTTTTCATTAATGATCGCCAGGACATTTTTAATTTCATGGGATATGGACGCCATCATCATCCCAAAAAATTGAAGTCCGGTCTTTTCCATTTGGTCCGTTACCACACTCATTGTCCGTCTCCTTGCTTTTCTATCACTTTGTTTATTGCCGGCTATTCGCCCTCCCCGGGCCTTGCCATACGGGCGCTTCGACCCCTGAAAATGGTAATTTATTTCTTCGTGAACCCTAAGGGTTTAAGTGGTAATACGATGGTAAATATTGTTCCTTTGTTTACTTCGCTGCTTAATTCAATGTCACCGCCCAGTTCTTTTACCAGGCCGTATGTAATGGAAAGCCCCAGCCCCGTTCCGGCGCCGGTTTTTGCTTTTGTAGAGAAAAAGGGCTCGAATACATAAGGGATATCTGATTCCGGGATTCCGCATCCATTGTCCTCACAGACAATCTTAACATATTCTTGACCGATGGTTTCAGCTTTTAGTTGGAGCCGGCCCTCATCGCTCATTGAAGCGAATGCATTATTCACCAGATTCAAAAGAATCTGCTGTAATTTGCCGCGATCCGTCTCAAATTCAGGAATATCATCCGGCACTTGAACGTCAACTTCAATGGCTCGGTAATCCGCCTCTTTTTCCATAAAGCCGAGAACTTCTAATATCACTTCTTTTAAATTAATTGATTGAATGCTCACATCCATGTGCCGGGCGAACCGCAATAAACGCCGGGTTATTCTGCTACAGCGCTCAACAGAAGCCGTAATCGCATCCATGATTTGCATCAGCTTGGGATTTTGTGTGTATTCCGGTTTATAGGCAAACAGATCCTTAACAAGCCCGGCTTTTTCATTAATAATGGCCAGTGGGTTATTGATCTCATGGGCGATTCCTGCGGCAAGCCTTCCGATGGTCGCCAGCTTATTGGAATATTCCAGCATATGAAGGGATTTTACCCGCCTTTGATCCGATAATTTTAACCGTCGTACCATATAAGTTATAACAATCAGGATCCAGACCAGAATCACGGTAATACTGATTATTAAATACCATATCAGGTCCATACGGCTATCGCGCCACGGTTTCATAAGCTTGTTTTTCGGCTGTACGGCCATCAGGATAAAAGGTGTTTCCGGAATATAGCGGTAACCGACAATTAAAACTGAAAAATCAGGAATTTTAACTTCCATTACATTGGTATGTGGCGTAAATTCAGGAACAGGGAGTTGAATTTCTTCCAATACGTCTCCAAAATATTGGGAAGGTGTTTGGAGCATTCCTCTAGTATTGATCAGGAAAAGATCACCTTCACCGAGTCTTTCGTATTGGGATAACATACTCGTAAACTGGTGCTCGATGGTAGCCCTTAATACATAAAACGAGCCATCAGGAAGATTATGTTTTATGGCAATCGCCAGATGCGGAACATTCCTGAACCCCAAAAAGATTTCGCTGATATAGGTCCCGCGATCTAATACATTTTTGAACCATTCTTGTTTGCTGTAGTCTTTCCCTTCCAGACGGTAAGGCCCTTGATAAGCTTGTTGATAGCCGTTCGTGTCAATTACACCGATATCGGTAAAACCACCAAATCCTTTTTGGAGATTTTTTAGAATTTCAGAGAGTCTTTCCGGGTCCGTCAACTCATCAACACTATTATCATATACAGTAAACTCCAAGGCTGATTTAC
>JAUXEW010000074.1 GCA_030620375.1 Desulfobacteraceae bacterium
AAGATTACATGATGATCGCCGTTTCCGGGGATGCTCTGGTGAAAAATATTCGCACCAACCTCCAAGCGGTACTCGAAACTTATGACGACACGATGTGGCGGCTGTTTGCCTATGATCCATATACCGGTGAGTATGTGGAGGCTGTGAAACCGGTTAATCAGGCGATGGACCCGTTCGATGGTGAATTCAAGATAAAACCGGGTATGGGGTACTGGTTGATTTCACGAGAGAGTAAAGATATTTTAATGGATGTATTGTCCTATGATAATGATATCGGCTCGGAGTTTTATGATTTAATCCCGCCGGGCTGGCGTATCATCAGCCATCCGTGGGCGGCCGGCGTGGATCTTTCCACGCACGATATAGAGGTTAGTGAGGATTTTGTATCATG
The DNA here is from genome assembly GCA_030620375.1 of Desulfobacteraceae bacterium. Taxonomy (GTDB): domain Bacteria; phylum Desulfobacterota; class Desulfobacteria; order Desulfobacterales; family UBA5616; genus JAUXEW01. The sequence continues at coordinate 392 of JAUXEW010000074.1, forward strand.
GGATTCCATTGACGATAATGATCTGGTGGGTCAATTTTTTAAATTTACCGGTTTACCCGGAGATTGGTACGAGGAAATCTCGTTTGACCGGGAAACACTTGAAGCGAATCGGTCCTACTGGATCCGGAACCTTAAACCATATCCGGTGGCCATACGATTTAAAGCCAAAATGGTTGTGGGCCACGTTTCAGAACCGCCGTTGCAGCTCAGGCATGTCTTGGCTAAAAACCGGCTGAAAAAATGGATATCAGACCGGGTACCGGATTGTTTCGCATCCACCGTTCGCAACGTACCACCGGATCCTCCCGGCGCTGTTGGTACCGGAGAAGATTCCATTGGCCAGGCCAGTGCCGGCGGCGGATGTTTTATAACTACAGTTACTCAGAATCTTGATTCGCGGTTTGTTTTAATATATATGGTGTTGCTGATAGTGATCAGCGCAATGTCGGTCTTTGTTTTGAGAAAACGAGCTTTATTATGATTCGAAAAGCGACGATAAAGGATATCAAAGCCATTCACGGGCTCCTGCAGGAATACGGCAACAGGGGAGAGCTCCTCCCCCGTCCGCTGAGCAAGCTTTATGACCATGTCAGGGATTTTTCGGTTTTTGTAGGCGACGAAACAGACCAGCCTTTGGGATGTTGTGCACTACAGATTTGCTGGGAAAATCTTGCTGAAATCAGATCGGCTGCGGTTCATCCGGATCATACGGGGGAAAAAATCGGCACCAAGCTGGTGAAAAATGCGCTTGATGAAGCCAGGCAGTTTCAAATTCAACAAGTATTTGTCCTGACCTACCGGCCCGGATTTTTTGAAAAGTTCGGTTTTTCAGTGATTGACAGATCAAGACTCCCGATTAAGATCTGGGCGGACTGTATTTCGTGTGTCAAATTTCCGGATTGCGATGAGACCGCAATGATTAAAGAAATCAGATATTAGAAGCGGTTTTAAAATGGCTTCCTAAGTATGAGGTGGTTTCAAAATGTTCGATTTTGTTCAAGGTCAAGGAAGGTGAAGATTTTAACCACAGGAATACTTTTTGTATTTCGAGGATTAAAATCTTCGCCTGACAAAGAGATTGGGCAAAAGAGGACGTTTTGAAACCACCTCAGGTATAAATAGCATTTAATGGTAAGGGCCGGCACTTTTCTACGCCCGGCCTGGGGATAATGTGCTGTCCGCCTACGGATACCCATGATAAATCCGGTTTGATATCCCGTATCTTCCCGTCATCCGGTGACCGCGCATGGTTGGTAACGGCATAGGTCGCTTGAAAAAGAAAAACTCCGCTGCTGCCTTTACGGCTTACCATGTAGTTCTTTTTAAACGCATTGAGTGACAGTTGATTGGCTTCCGAAAGTTGGGTCATTTCCTGATTTGAGAGCCGCATCAGTATCACTTTTGAGACCCCTCTTTCGGATATTCGGATTAATGCTCTTGATTCACAGCTCCCGGCATAGATGGTGGAAATGCAGGGAATCCGTTTTAAGTATTGGGCGGCTACGATTGCGGCGGTTCTTCTGCCCCCGGCCGTGGCAGGAAGGCTGTAATATTCAAAGAATTTTTTTTGAACGTCCTCAGCGTATTTATCCCCTTTTTCATAGAGGTCCTTTGAGATATAACGAAGGTCCCGGCCAAGGTCCTCAGCCGCATCGGCGATTGGCCAGTCGATTCGAACATGAAAATGAGTCAGGCCATAGCGGTTCTGGGATTTGCTGGAAGGATCCCGCTGGATCAGCAGGGCATAGTCCACAGGCAGTAGAACTTTAATAAAGGTATTAAAATGAACCGAGTCCACATATTTCTGGGTTCTGTCAAAGCTCCCTGAGAGCGGAAGCGTCTTTGAACTTAACAGATTGGCCTTGGTGGTCTTGTTTTCATCAAAGAACCGGATATATTTTTTATGCGCTACGGGGATGGTGTCCTCTAAGAATATTACTAAAAAGACGTTTTGGCAGTCGTACTCTAAATCCGGAATTCTGGCACGGGGTTTTAGCTCACGTTTTTCAACAAATGGATAGGGTATCTTCTTACTTTGGAAATTATGATAGGAATCAATGAGGGCGTAATGAATCATCTGCTGATCAAGTTCGTCCCTCAGCAATTCATAGTATGAACGTCTTACCCGATTCGCCAGACTCAGTTCTTCCCGAACACTCCAATAAGCCACTCTCACCTCCATTACTTGTCCATGGTGTAAAAATTAATATATGTGAGTAATGCTGCGTTTAAAAATGGTATTCGTATCAATATTTGTTTTGATACCATGTAATTACTTCTTCGTCAATACACATGTTTGAACTGACATCTACCGGCCGTTGTATTTTTCTACCCATTTATAGATCTGTTGCTTGTGTCGATAGGATAACAGCCCGATGATAAGGCAGAGCGCGACAACCAGCAGCAGCAACCCGTAATTTTCATCAAACAGGTAAGCCCCCTGAAGGCTCAATAAAAAAGTCCCCGGCATTCTGCCGACTGCGGCGATGATAAATAAAACATTTAACGGTACCGCACTTAAACCGAGAAAAAAACAAAGGTAGTCTTTCGGGAACCCGGGAAAAATGAATAGTATGAAAAAAACGATTACGCCTTGCCGTTTAAGTATTCTATCAAACCGCTCCAATCTTTGGGGGGAGATCAATTTCCTGACGAACCGCTTTCCAAGAGAGCGACCGATGACTAAATTGAGCCACGATCCTACGGAAAGCCCTATAGTGGAATAGAAAAACCCCGGTATGGTCCCAAATAAGTACCCCCCGATAATGCCCGAGGCTTCTCCTGGAATGGGGGCAAATAAAACCTGTAAAATCTGAAGTAAAATGAAAACAACCGGGCCACCGATGCCGAAGGAGGCGATAAAGGACGTGATGCGGTCATTATCGGTAAAAAGGGTATAATAGCGAAACAGGTAATCCCGCAAAAGGTCCCCGTAGCAGTAAGTCAATCCAATGAGGATGCCGATAATAACAATTGAAACGATAATTTTAAATTTTCCAGTTAACCGCTCTGATATCATCTTTTCTTTACGAAAATCGTTACCTTAAACGCTTATTATTATTATTTTCAGCTTGTTCCAGTGCGACCAATGCAGGCAACGACTTGCCTTCCAACAGGGCTAAAAAAGCCCCGCCTCCGGTCGATATATAATTAATCTTGTCAGATTTGTTGGCCTTGTGTACGGCTACGTCTGTATCTCCGCCGCCCACAATAGTGAGGGCATCCGATTCCGCCAGAGTGTTGACCATGGCCATGGTGCCGCTTGAGAAAGCGTCCATCTCAAAAACTCCCATCGGCCCATTCCAGACAATTGTTCCGGCATCCTGTAATACTTCTGAATATAGCAGGGCGGTGGAGGGCCCGATATCTAAAGCCATCCAATCGGGTGGAATTTCCTGAACCGTTACGACCTTTGATTTCGCCGCTGGATCAAACCGGTCTGATACAACGACATCCACGGGGAGGTAAAACTGTATTTCTTTTTTAGCGGCAGTGTCAATAATGATTTTGGCTGTTTCCAGGAGATCGTCTTCAATTTTTGATTTCCCGACATCAAATCCCTTGCTTTTTAAAAATGTATTTGCCATTGCACCACCGATAATGACCTTGTCTACTTGACGGAGCATATTTTCTAAAGCAGCAAGTTTGCTGGACACTTTTGCGCCGCCGACAATGGCGACCAGCGGGCGCTCGGGATCTTCCATTGCTTTATTGAAGTAGGTGATCTCTTTTTCCAACAATAAGCCGGCGGTCGATCGGGGAGCAAACTTCGTAATCGCCACTACGGATGCGTTGTTGCGGTGAGATACGGCAAACGCATCATTCACATAAACATCGCATAGGGTTGACAGCTTTTTGGCAAAGTCATCATTATTTTCTTCTTCTTCCGGATGGAATCTCAGGTTTTCAAGCAGTATCACATCTTTGGATTTCATTTGAGATACAAGGGCTTCAACTTCGGGCCCGATGCAGTCTCTCACCAGTGTAACCGGACGCTTGATGTATGTTTCCAACTGGCGGGCAACCGGTGCGAGGCTGAATTTATCGACAACCGTTCCTTTGGGTCTGCCTAAATGTGAGGCGATGATTAATTTTGCCTCCTGTTCAAGAGCGTAGTTAATTGTCGGCAGGGCTCCCCGTATTCGGGTGTCGTCTGTAATATTTTGATGATCGTCCAGGGGGACATTGAAATCAACCCTTATCAACACACGCTTTCCAAAGATTTGAGTATCTCTTATGGTTTTCATGTTACCGTCCGTTATATTTATGGATTTAGGTTCTAACTTTTTTTCGGTGGAGGACTTTTTTTTCGGACCACCTTTCCCAGAACCCTATCATACCGGATTGATAAGCCCGATCTAACATTTCCTCCTTTATGACAAGCCCATCTGATCCATTCATGGCGGATCTTAAGCAAGCTGTTTTAAAGGTGCATTTTAAGCATGTGTTTGGTGTAAACCGCAATCCATTTTCCGCCAACGGGAAAACAACATCAAGCTTCCCGTAGCAAGAGGGATGTTTTTCTTCATTATTAGTCATGTTGGGTTTCACTTGAAGCGGTTAAGCCCAAAAGAGCTAAACCGATACGCAAATCGCCGATTAGAGTTTATCGAATTCATGGTTCATCCTGGTTATATGGCCATGATCTGAGAAACTGAAATAGGTGTTGTTTCCGATGACCAGGTGCTCATGGACAACAATCCCCATTGTTTTGCAGGCAAATAAAAGCTGTTGTGTTATGGCAATATCTTCTGCTGACGGATTTGGATCCCCTGAAGGGTGGTTGTGAGCAAATATCACCGCTGCGGCGTGATGTTCCAGGGCGGCGCGGACAACTTCCCTGGGATAAACCGAACTGGCCGTCAATGTGCCTGTAAAAAGTGTTTCCAGCTTAATCACGCGATTTTTAGCGTCTAAAAAAATAACTTTAAAGAGCTCTTTATTTTTATCTCTCATACTATGATAGAGATATTCGAACAAATCCCGTGAATTCGAAATTGGATCCTTTTCGATCAGACGGTTTTTTAAATACCGATCCGCAACTGACTTTATCAGCTTAATACCAAGCGCATTCTTCGGGCCGATACCCTGTACTTCACAAAGTTCTTCAACCGAAGCTTCGAGTACCCCCGGCAGTGTTTTATATTTTTCCAGGGCATCCTTTGCCGCTTCCTTGCAATCTTTTCGGGGTGTGCCGAGGGTTAACAACAGCTCAATGACCTCATAGTCGTGAAAACCGGAAAGACCTGACACCAGGAATTTTTCGCGCAGCCGCTGTCTGTGACCTGATCCTTTATGGTGTTTGTTATTACTCATTTTGTAACGTTAATTGAGTGGTATCCGGTATATGTTATTTGTTACGCGTTGAAAGGAATCTTTCTTATTTTACTCTATGAGGGAAAATATATAAAATCTAAATTGAGCGTTGCTCGATCATTTTAATATGTATCATCCAGTTCATGTCTAAGGTCTCTCGTCATTAACTGGTATACGGCATCCGCCGGCGAAAGATCTTCATACAGCATATGGTAAGTCGCGTGAGATATCGGCATTTCAACCCCGATTTTTCGGGAAAGATTATAGACTGATTTGGCTGTTCTTACGCCCTCAGCGACCATCCGCATTTCCGATAATATGTCTTTCAGCTTCATGCCCTCTCCGATTTTCTTGCCCACCGTATGATTTCGGCTAAGGTCTCCGGTGCAAGTCAGCAGTAAATCACCGATACCGGCAAGCCCTGAAAATGTTCGCGCATTGGCACCCAGCTTTAAACCCAGCCGGCGAATCTCAGTAAGCCCACGGGTTATAAGTGCGGCGCGTGTATTAAGTCCGAGATTTAAGCCGTCAACAATTCCGGAAGCAATGGCGATGACATTCTTTACCGATCCTCCCAGTTCAACACCGACAACGTCATGGCTGGTATAAACGCGAAAATGGGGAGCGGCAAATACATGCTGGACAAACCTGGCCGTTTCTGAATCATGCGACGCAACGGTCACAACCGTAGGAACCTTGGCGATTACCTCGCGAGCAAAACTTGGACCGGATAGGACGGCCAGGGAATGATTATCCATCTCAGGAATCGACTCATGAATTACGCCGGACATTGTTAGGTGAGTTTTGTTCTCGATACCTTTTGAGGCGGACACGATCTTAGTCTTCTTTGAAATGAATTTGCCGATATCGCCGGCAATATTTCGCACGAAATGGGAAGGAACGACAATTGTTACAAGGTCTTTATCCGAAACGGCTTTTTCGAGATCGTTTGTGGGAAATATTTTGTCTGAAAGTGGAAACCCCGGCAGAAAAAATTTATTTTCCCGGTTAACCTGAATTTGTTCGACCACGTCCGGTTCATAAGCCCAGAGGTCTACCTTAAGTCCGTTAAGCGCCAAAAGATTGGCAAGTGCCGTTCCCCAGCTTCCGGCTCCTACGACCCCGGTTTTTAAGTTTTCAATATTGATTTCATTCATCTTTACTCATCTTTTTCAGCAAGACGGGCAGCACCTACCACCCGTTCATTGGGCTCAATTCCAATAAGTTTTACGCCTTGAGTGTTTCGGCTGATTACGGAAATACCGTTAATGGCCATCCGGATAATCTTGCCGTTACTGGTCATCAGCATCAAATCGTTATTATCTTCAACAAGGAGAAGCCCGACCACTTTTCCGTTTCGCTGAGTCGTTTTGATGGTAATGACACCTTTTCCACCGCGTTTTTGGACGTGGTATTCGTCGATGGAGGTCCTTTTCCCGTATCCGTTTTCCGTCACGACAAATACGGTTTGACCATGAGACAAGACCTGCATCCCAACAAGTTGGTCTCCGGGAGCCAGGCGCATTCCGCGAACGCCTCTTGCCGTTCGGCCTGATGGCCGGATATCGGATTCATGGAATCGGATGGATTTCCCCGATTTCGAACAGAGAAAAACATTTCGGGTCCCGTCTGTGATTCTTGCTGCAATCAATTCATCGCCGGCTAATAAATCCAGTGCAATAATTCCCCCCACGCGGGGCCGGCTGAAAGCCATTAACTCGGTTTTTTTGATCAAACCGTTTCTGGTTGCCATCAGCACATGGTATCCCGGCTCAAAAGACGGCACGGCCAGCACGGCTGTCATTTTTTCGTTATCCAAAAAATTTAGCAAATTCACGATGGCTTTGCCGCGACTCGCTCTGCCGGCTTGCGGGATATCATATACCTTGCACCAATATACCCTGCCTAAATTCGTAAAAAACATAAATGTATGATGCGTAGAGGACACGAAAAGGTGTTCGACAAAATCCTCTTCTTTTATTCCCATTGCGGTCTTGCCTTTCCCGCCCCGTATTTGACTTTTATAGAGGGTAATCGGATTCCGTTTGATATATCCGCTATGGCTGATCGTAACGACCATATCTTCTTCAACGATCATGTCCTCAATGGTTAATTCTTTTGTTTCTTCAATAATTTCCGTTAGACGGTGATCCCCGAATTCATCCTGGATTTCAGTAATTTCGCCTTTAATAATTTCCAATACAAGATGCTTGCTGCCTAGAATTTCCTTGAATCGCTCAATATCTTTTCGGACATTTTCATATTCCTCCAGGATCTTTTCCTGTTCAAGGCCGGTGAGCCGCTGAAGCCGCATATCTAAAATGGCCTGCGCCTGTGTCGCCGTAAGAATGAGTTTTTCGATCAGCCTGTTTTTCGCTTCACCCGGAGATGTTGATTGCCGGATCAAATTTACGACAGCATCTATATTTTCCAGAGCGATCTTTAAGCCTTCGAGGATATGGAGTCTGGCCTCGGCTTTTTTCAAATCATATCGGGTCCGACGGATAATGATTTCCTTGCGATGAGAGATGAAATATTCCAACATCTGCTTCAAGGATAACAGTTGGGGACGATTCTTGACGACTGCCAGAAAGATTATTCCGAAGCTGTTTTGCATCTGGGTATGTTTGTAAAGCTGGTTTAACACGACGCCGGCGATCTGATCTTTTTTCAAGCCCATCGCGATTCGCAATCCGTCACGATCCGACTCATCCCGGATGTACCGAATCCCTTCAATCTTTTTATTTTTCATTAAATCGGCAATTTTTTCGACAAGTTTGGCCTTATTAACCTGATACGGAAGTTCGGTGACCACAATTGTTTCGGTTTCGGTCCGCTTGTCTTTTTCAATAAGCGCTTTGGCACGTAAGCGGATGATACCCCGGCCGGACTGATATGCCTCGTGAATCCCTTTGGTCCCATAAATAAGACCGGCTGTAGGAAAGTCGGGACCCGGAATGTATTCCATTAAATCCATGCTGGAAAGCTCGGGATTATCGATTAAAGCTTTAATCGCCGTTGAAACTTCGGTGAGGTTGTGCGGCGGAATGTTGGTTGCCATACCCACTGCGATTCCGGATGAGCCATTCACTAAGAGAGATGGAAATTTTGCCGGCAGAACGACCGGCTCTGTTAACGATTCATCATAGTTGGGTAGAAAAGCAACCGTATCCTTGTCAAGATCCTCCAACATCTGATGTGAAAGGCGGGACATCCTGATTTCGGTATACCGCATGGCAGCCGGCGGATCACCATCAATGGAACCGAAATTTCCTTGCCCGTTGATGAGGGGGTATCTTAATGAAAAACTTTGAGCCATTCGGACAATGGTATCATAAACTGCGGTGTCTCCGTGAGGGTGATACTTACCGATAACGTCACCAACAATACGGGCCGATTTTTTATACGGTTTATTCCAGTCATTTTTCAGCTCACGCATGGCATATAATACGCGACGATGAACCGGCTTCAGACCGTCCCGGACATCCGGTAGTGCCCTGCCGATGATTACACTCATGGCATAATCAAGATAGGATTTTTTCATCTCGCTTTCTATACTGATTTCATACGGTCGATCATTAAACATCATTGTAAACACCTATATTTCTTTTTTTACTCATCAGCCGGTTTCACCAACCTTCGATAATTGGCATGATAAATATCGGTTAATGTCAAAAAACCCGTAACAACAAGTGGGCCGTAAATAATGCCGAGAATGCCGAATAAATGTAAACCGCCCACTATGGAAAAAAATACCAGAAGCGTGTGCATTTTGACCCGGTGGCCGACTAATTTCGGCTTGAAGAAGTATTCGATACCTCCGGACAGAACCACGTAAAAGGCAATAAAAAAAATTCCGGCGCCAATTTTGGATGTTAAAAACAGGTATACGGCGGCAGGGATAAAGACCGCACCAATTCCAAAAATCGGGAGAAATGCAAGAAGCGCCATGATGACGCCCCAGAGAAACGGAGATTCAAAGCCAAAAAAAGCAAATACAGCACCGCCCAGTACGCCCTGTATTAATCCGCCAAGTCCGTTTCCGATAAGAATGGCGCCGGCCATATCTTTAAATTTTTGGACTATCGCTTCATTTTCTTCTTTGGGGAGCGGTGAAAGGGCAAAAATGAAATTAATAAGACGGCTCCCGTCAATTAAGAGAAAATAGATTACCAGAAGCATGAGAAAAAAATTGATGACAAATACAAACATATTCGAGGCAATCGATCGGGCCTGCACGTATAGAAAAAAGCCGACGGCTTTAGCCGACTCCGAAATTATGCTGTTTAATTCTTCACCGGAGATCTCAATATTAAACCTGGCAAGAAAGCCTTTGATTTTTTCAATCCATTCATTGCCTTCAATCAGACTTTGCAGCCGGTCGCCCAAAACCGCGTCCTTTGCCGTAAGATATAAATCATATGCTTCTTTCGATAAAATTCCGACAAAAAAGGCGATGGGGATAAACAGAACCAAAAAGATGATAATGCAGGTCAAAAAAGAAGAAAATGGCGGAGTGATTTTATCTTTAATGCTAATAAATCGGTAGATGGGGCTAAAAACGCCTGAAACGACCGCGGCGAGTACAATAATTGATAAAAAAGGCCATAGCAGCCAGCCCAGCAAAAAAACGGAAATTAAAAAAAGGCCGATAAAAAACCATAAAATCATATTTTTGGAAGTCGTATCCGGCATATTATACTCAACTGCTTATCAAACGATAAAAAACTATTTGTTAAAAAAGGGTGTACCTTATGCTTTAGGCTTTTTGCCTTACCTTTGTAATTGAACAATGATCATACAAGATTGTTTTGGCAAAAAAAGCGCGAAAATACTTTTGAAGCTCCCCGCTGCAAGCAGCGGGGAATCTTCCAAGTAAGGATTTTAATCTGTTTGTATTTCGCTCGCTACCCCCGCAGCAAGCTGTGGGGAATGTGCTCACATTGCTTGTTCAAGGGCTATAAGGCAGGTTTATTACGTACTGAAAAATCCACCGGCAAATATCAACAGCACCGCTTCATAGATAAAAACCGGTACGTAATTGTTAAATATGGCGTATAAGATACCACCACCGATAATGGCCGGAACCATTAAAAAAACCAGGATTCCCAATTTTCTGCTGATGTTCATATCGAAATAAATCCCCTTATTTTATAACCCGGTGCAAGCGTTAAAATTTAACAATAACGATCCGAGACCTTTGCAAAATGCTTCCTTTTGCCCAATTAGCGCTGAAAAGCTTCACTAAAGTGCCTGCGTCAGGCTCAAATTTAACCGTTTCGTAAAAAGTCAAAAACCGTCCTTTTTTGTCATTCCGGCGAAAGCCGGAATCCAGTGTTTTTAGAAACTTATAACTGACCTGGACCCCGGCTTTCACCGGG
>JAUXEW010000272.1 GCA_030620375.1 Desulfobacteraceae bacterium
CCCGAATTTCAGCGAACGGGTATCCACTGTTTTGGATTCGGGAACCCGGAGAAGTATATTCCACATGGTCGGCACGATGTAAATGAAGTTGACCTTGTACTGCTCAATGCATTCCCAGAATTCGGATGCGGAAAAGTTGCGCCGAAGCAAAATGGTTGCACCCACATATATTGCCGGAAATGCCAGATCATTCAAACCCCCGGAATGAAACAGGGGCAGGACGCACAGCGATACATCCGCCGGATAGAGGGGGAAAGGAGATGTTTTGCTTTTGGCCCCGGATAAAATCCCTTTGTGGGTGAGCACGACGCCCTTAGGCTGACCCGTAGTCCCCGATGTATACAGGATTTCCGCGGGATCATTCGAAAGGGGATGCATGTCATCAATACTTTCTTTATCGTATTTCTCAAGAATCGCCGGTAAGTATTCGTGGGAAAAATCTAGCTCCATCGGCGCCGTGGAATTAACCACGATTTTTTGGACCGAGGGTATTTTATCCTTGATAAGAGATACGATCCCGGCATATTCGGGATCGATCACCAGCATTTTGGGTTTTGAATCATTCACCAGGTAAAACACTTCTTCGGCCTGCCACCAGCAACTGATGGGGCCGCTGACGGCCCCGATTTTCTGAACGCCGAGAAGAACATAAAAAAAGCTCGGGGAATTCCCCATCATAAAGGAAACGATATCCCCCTTTCCCACCCCCTGTGTCAGCAGATAATGGGAAAATGCATTGGTGTGCATTTCCAGGTTTTTGTATGTCACGATCTCATCATAAAAATTCAAGAAGGGGATTTCGGAGAATTCGGCGGCATTGGCCGCCACCAGTTCCCTTGTCGTATTCAGATGGCGTTGCATATCTTTCTCCTGACATTTTATTGTCTTTGATTATCATTCGCATATATCACTGCAAGGAAATAATCCGACAAGAAATTTTCCAAATTTCTCCCAGTGGGCTTGCTTTATGCATCGATTTGGTTTAAAATGTATAGCAATTATATATAATCGCTCTCAGTTGCTATTTCAACCCCTGTTTTTGTAACCGCTTACATACTGGTTTGCAAAGGTCTCAGGTTATGACGGAAACAGCGTTTTATTCGTCTATTGTAAAGAAGGACCCGGATATGCCGAGATTGAACAATCCTGTGGAAATTCTTAAGTTTCTCAACAAGTCCAATTGCCCGCAATGTAAACCCTTAAAATGTTAACGCCATAAACAAAAATCGACATTCAAGTTCAATCCAGGAGGTTAAGATGGATAAAATAAAAAGGCTCAGCAACACGGTGAAAGATTTAGTAATGGGCGGTGGCGCAATCGCGGCCGGCATTGCCACGACCCAAACGCTTAAAGGCGGTCCTCCTTCCACGGAGTTGACGTATGTTCTGCCGAACGCCAGATCCGCCGTGGTTTTTGCCTTGCCCCTGGACCAGGATGTGATAGAGTCGTTTTTAAAAAAAGAAGACATGGCGGGCGTGAACATCAACAACCATCGGGTCAACACAATGGCCAGTGGCATTGCCCTGGAGTTGGCTGAGTACCTGAACATGAAAGGATATGACGCCGTCCCGATTATTGCAAACGCCGTATACCGAAAAGATGTTCCGGGCGGTCTCTATTCCGAACTGCCGCCCATTTCACACCGATACCTTGCTGTCCGTAGCGGTATCGGGCATCTGGGGTTGTCCGGCAATGTCATCATGGAACCCTATGGTGCGGCCATTATCCTGTCTTCAGTCGTTACGGCGGCGGAACTGATGCCCACCGATCCATTGCCCCATGAGGACAGTTATTGCGATGAATGCAGGTTATGTATGGCCGCCTGCGCCTCCGGCCTGATGTCCACAGATGAAAAGACAACCGTCACTATGGGAGGGATTGATTTTTCTTATGCCAGGCGTCGTTTATACAGCCGCTGTGATTACGTCTGCGGCGGCTTTGCCGGCCTGCACTCCTCGAAAGAGTGGTCCACCTGGTCCCCGGCCAGATTTCCCATCCCTGAGAATGATGATGATTTTCTGCCGGCCCTTTTAGAGGCCGCCCCTGCATATAAAAACAGACCCAAACAGGACTTTGGATGCAACATTTATCACCCCCTGGTACCCGGGAACAGGCTCGATTTCACTTGTGGCCACTGCCAGTTCCTCTGCCATCCCGACAAGAAGGTTCGTAAACGACGTTATGAGATGATCACCCGGAGCGGCGTGGTGGTGCAGGATGCCGACGGGCGACTCAAAGCCGTCTCGCCAATGGAAGCTGTCGAGCATCTGGCGACCATGGCGCCTGAGAGAAGGGCTTTATACGAGAAGGAATGAGGCGCCCAAAGACTTATTCTTTTATGGAAGCCTATGAGAAAAACAGGATTTCTGGATTAAGCAAAAACCGGTGTGGGAGCATCACGCCAAATTGTATTTATCACGGAGTCTTTCGGAGAGATTTTGAACCACCTGAAATGCCTTCTCGACCGTTTTTTCGCCATCCGGATTCACCAGGCAGCAGGTGGCGGGTGAAATCAAGCTTTTGGAAAGCAGATAGTCTTTATCGATGCCTTTTTTGTCAAGAACGATCCATATGTTTTCAAGCTGTGCTGTAATCGTATCAATATTTTCGGCTTCAAAGGGTTCGAAATTAGTTGGGACGATTCCCCACACAATCACCCCTCCCTTAGCCAGAAACCTTTTAATCGAACCGGCATAGCTGGAAAAAATTTCTCCGTTCAGATAAACGTCAAGCGATAGAATATCCATATCCTGATTCAGCAGAAAATCCCAGTCCGGATTGCCGCACAGGTGAATTCCTCTCGGGCGTTCGATCATAGAAAGAAATTCTTCCATGTCTTTGCGGGCGGCCGTACTGTCATAGCCGGAAAGTGCGCTGAACAAAAATTGCAGCCCCGGTTCATCAATAAACATAAACGCATTGGGGTTTAGCTTTTTTAGGCGCTCCAACTGAACGTTGATACGCTTTGCCATAAATTCATACATAAAGGGCCGCACGGTGTCGTCAAAGATTATAGGGCGTTTGTCCTGGTCCAACACATTCAGCCCGAAACTGATGGGCCCTTCAAGCTGTCCTCTGATGGCCGGCCGGTCGGAAAGGTCCAATTCCAAAAAACGGCGATAGACATCCGAATATTGGTCGCTGATATCAAAATAATCCGGTTCATCGAAATGTGACAGGGTTTCTTCAAGTTCGATGATAAATTTGTCTATGGAAAACGCCAGGGTCTGGTTGTCCATATCCAGCATAATACCGGGGAAGTGCTCTGAGGCCTGAACATACATGTCTTCATAATAATTTAAGCGCGGAAGCTGGGGCCAGAAGGGAATATCTAAAGACAAAGCAACCTCAAGCGCCGCCTCGGCATCCTTGTGCGGCATGACCGCCATGGCGGTGGTAAGTAAATTACCTGGAATGGGCAAGATAGGTCTCCTAAAGATTTATTGTTTTAAAAAAACCCCGGTGCTTCGCGCCGGGATAAAACTGAAACTTTGAGGCCCTGGCGTGCCCCCCCCCTTTTTCCCGCTTTGCGGGAAAAGAAAGCCACCCGCTATGCGGGTGGTAGTTTACTTTGTGGGAACGGTAGTCTGATACCAACATTAAATCCGAAGGCTCAAAATTGAAGCTTCTCCGCAGCAAGCTACGGGGAAG
>JAUXEW010000029.1 GCA_030620375.1 Desulfobacteraceae bacterium
CAGCTCAATAACATGAGACCTAACTCACAAGCTGTCACTATTTAGTTTTCAAAGATCAAACCGGTCACCTGTTTTATGACCTCGGTTGGTCAGAACTTATCTTTCTATAATAATTTAAGCCGACCTGTCAACCATTTTTCTGACTTTTTGTTATATTATTTTTTAGCCCCCATTTTTTAGGAACAAAGTTGTTTAAATAATAAAAAACATTGATTTTGTCAAGAAAATTTTTGTTTTTCAGGAGCGTCCTGTAAATATCTCAGCCTGATTGAATTTTACAGGCTGTTGTATGGGGAATCAAGCTTTTTTTCAGTTTATTTTGATCTTGTGATATCGCTTTTTCCCGGCTCTCAATAACATCTCCAACCCATTAATATCGCTATCAGTTATCATCTGATCAAACGTTTCAACCCTTTTCCCGTTAACATAGGCCCCACCCTGAACAATGAGCCTTCTAGCAACCCCGCTGGTATCCGCCAAGCCAACCATCCGGAATAATTTGAACGCGGGAATCCCTTTTTCCAGCTCCCCCAGGTCCATAACCGTATAAGGTACAGAAGCATCATCACTCTCTGACAAGTTCCTTGGTATATCACTGGAAGGGAGGATATGTCCCGGCACTGCCGCCGACCCGAAAACTTGTGCCGCAGAATGGCATGCCTTTACAGCCGCCTCATGACCATGAACCAATCGAGTGGTTTCGAATGCAAGAACTGCTTTTGCAGCATTTAAATCAGCATTTTTCAACGCCCCGGCCTCCCTCACCTCATCCATCGGTAGAAAGGTATACAACATTAAAAAACGATTTACATCCTTATCATCCGTATTGATCCAGTATTGATAATAATCATACGGCGGGGTTCTTTCAGGGTCGAGCCAAACCGCTCCTTCTGCTGTTTTTCCCATTTTGGCACCACTGCTCGTTGTAATTAACGGAAATGTAATGCCAAATGCGGTTTCTTGACGGACTCTCCTGATTAATTCAATCCCGGCGACAATGTTACCCCACTGGTCACTGCCACCCATTTGCAGCCTGCACCCATGTTGATCATTAAGCACCAGAAAATCATACGCCTGTAAAAGCATATAGTTGAATTCAATAAAACTGAGCCCTTCTTCGGAATCCAATCTCAATTTACAGCTCTCTGTCTTGATCATTCGATTGACACTGAAATGCCGTCCGATATCTCTTAAGAAGGGAATATATTTCAATTCGGTAAGCCAGTCGGCATTATTTAACAGCATGGCCTTTCCGTCACTAAAATCGATAAATCGGGAAAGCTGTTGTTTAATACCGGCCGCGTTTTCAGTCACTATTTCCCGTGTGAGCAATTGCCGCATCTCGGTTTTACCACTCGGATCGCCAACCAGCCCCGTTCCACCGCCGACGAGTGCGATGGGCCGGTGCCCCTGCCGCTGCATATGGGCCAAGGACATTATGGGCACTAAACTCCCTATATGAAGGCTGGATGCAGTCGGATCAAAACCAATGTAACAGGTCACATTGCCGGCTCCCATATATGCATCTAATTCCGCTTCATGCGTTTTTTGCTCGATGAAGCCCCGCTCATATAAGATGTCTATTACATTCGCCATTACAACCCTCTCTTGAATTAATTATGTTTCAAGTTTCGCATCCTAGATTTGCTGTAAAACAGCTTGCCATTATGTAAGGCATTCCCTTATTTATTGGCATACTCTACCGCCCTTGTTTCTCGAATGACTATAACCCTAATCTGCCCCGGAAATGTTAATGATTCCTCAATTTTCTTAGCCACATCCCGGCTGAGAAGGATGGCGTCTTCATCACTGATCTTTTCACTTTCCACAATAACCCTTAATTCCCTTCCAGCCTGTATCGCATAGGTACTGGAGACCCCGGCAAAGGAATTTGCTATTTTTTCGAGGTCTTCTAACCTTTTAATATAATTTTCAAGCATTTCCTTTCGCGCGCCGGGTCTAGCACCTGACAGCCCGTCCGCTGCCTGAACCAGCAACGCATAGACCGTATTCGGGGAAACATCTTCATGGTGAGCCGCAATAGCATGAACGACATCGGGAGATTCCCCGTATTTTTTTGCCAATCTGGACCCGATTAATGCATGAGGCCCTTCAACTTCATGATCCACTGCCTTTCCCAAGTCATGCAATAAGCCCATCCGCCTTGCCAGTTTTTGATTGAGGCCCAATTCTGCAGCCATTATACCACACAAAAAACCGACTTCATTAGAGTGCTGTAATACATTTTGAGCATAACTGGTTCGAAATTTTAACCGGCCCAGATACTTGATTAACTCGGAATGAATACCATGGACACCCAAATCAAATGCCGCCTGCTCGCCTGCCTCTTTAATGGTCTTATCAACTTCCTGTTCGACTTTCTTTACGATATCTTCAATGCGTGCCGGATGAATCCTGCCGTCTGATATCAGCTTCAATAAAGATATCCTCGCAACTTCCCGCCGAATTGGGTTAAATCCTGAAAGAATAACCGCTTCAGGCGTATCATCAATAATGAGGTCAATACCGGTTGCCGCCTCAAGGGCACGAATGTTTCGGCCCTCTCTGCCGATAATTCGTCCTTTCATCTCGTCATTAGGGAGCTGAACTACAGATACCGCACGTTCTGAAACAAATTCGGCCGCATACCGTTGAATCGCTGTTGCCATGATTTTTTTTGATTTTTTTTCCGCTTCTTCCTTGGCCTCATTTTCAATTCTTTTGATCAGCTTGGCACTTTCGTGACGTGCCTCATTCTCCATTGCCCGGACCAATAAATCCTTGGCCTGATCTGATGTCAAACCGGAAATTTTTTCCAACTGCTGTTGCTGTTGCTGGAGCAATGCATTATATTTTCTTTCGTTCTTTTCGACAATTTCTTCCTTTTTTAAAACCTGTTTTTCTTTTCGTGAAATGTCTCGAAATCGCTGTTCAGATTCTTCAATTTTCAAGTCGATATGTTCCTCTTTCTTCATCAACCGTTTTTCTTTCTTATTGAACACATTTCGAGTCTCTTTGGTTTCTTCATCAAATTCCCTTTTCATTTTAAAAAGCCTGTCTTTTACATCAAGCTCAGCCTCTTTTAAAATCGTATCCGCCCTTCGCCGGGCATCTTTTATTCTTCGAGACGACTCATCTTCCGCATCTTTAACCTTCTGGGATAATTGTTTAAATTTCATCCAATATGAAACGACCCATCCTATTCCAAAGCAAAATAAGCCAATAAATATATAATATTCGACCATTCTGTATCTCCCCGTATATTGAAGCGCACCCTGTTGTCAGCTGCAGGGAATCTTCCTTAAGTTAAGACATTATAACCGACCTTAGATTCGCTCATTAACCCCGCAGCAAGCTACGGAAACCGCACTCGCTATGGCGGTTCAACAAAACTGTGTCGTCTTGATGAAAAGATGAATCCTCTCGGTTGCAATGTCCGAACTTAAATGAAAAATTATAAATGAGATGGATCTGGAGTAAATCCGTTAGAAGGGAATGAAAGGCAAGGTGATATTTCGTATATGCCCATTCTTTTAATAAATATTACAAATTATGAGCATAATTACTATGAAGACCCCTACCAAAGTGCCGTGTTGTAAGGCCTTTGAACCAGTAAATCAAGGTGGGCGCCTTGTAGTTTCTTTAGGCTTTTCTGTACGAGCAGAACTTGCACACCAAAACCAGTGAAAGCTCCCTTTTTCTTTGCGTTGGGTCAAAGAACTTCTTCCAATCACGAACACGGTAGGGGTCGCAACAGCGTAGCCATCATAATGATCGGAATGGTTCGATTACATATTCCGGCAGAATAATAAATTTCGCTACTTTAAACCAAATCTTCCAGTGAAGGGTATTAATCTACATCATGAAATTAAGGAAACAAAACACTTAAAAAACCTTATACCTTTAGCTTAAAACCGGCATCAATTAACTGCAATAATTCGGTTGATCTTTCAGACATTTTGCTTAATAGTTCTGAATGGTTCAGTCTCAGATCATAATTCTCATTTGCGATATTCAATGCAGCCAAAATCAAAATTGTAAACTTTGTCATTTCTGACAGCTGACCTGATTCTTTTTCCTGAATCCGGATCACTTCTTTTACCAATGAATCGGCGACCGCTTCAGCCCTTGTAACTTCCGATTCGGTTTTAAATGTATAGCATTGCCCAAAAAGCTCTATGGTAATAAGGTCTTCCACGAATAGCTGATTAACCTTTCTTGATACCGACTCTTTTTGGAAAATTAAGTTAGTCTTCCTCAATATCAGGCAATTTAACCAAGAGATTGTCAATTCTTGATCGAATCAATTCCCTTTCCTGGTTATAACTGTTTTCTGCCTCTACCTTGCCTCGAAGCTCCTCTTCTAACCTTTCAATTTTATTAGTGAATTCTAAATTCGTCGCCTCATAAGATTTACAAACCCTCATTAAACGCTCAATTTTTTTCTCAAGCTCTCCAAATTGTTTAAAAATAATTTCGTTATCCAATATTTCACCTCATTTTTTTTAATATAGTCCTTCAAAATAACGAAAGTCAAGCTGTTTTATTTTTCCAATCTCGCTGATTTGATGTAAGATTTTACGTATCCGTTCACAGGGGTCGGGGGTCAGGAATTAGCGTGAACGGTTACGATTAAAGCATGCTTAGAAACCATTTCAAGACCGCTTCTAATAATCCCGGAGCGGTGATATTTTATGTAAACATAAAAAACCGGGTCCTCTGGACCAGGTCATATGACAAAAAAGGCAGACCAAATGTTTTGATCTGCCTTTTATAAGACTAGTGTCCATCCGGAAATGGTAGATTTTGGTTCAGGCAAAGGCCGCAGCGATTTTGAAACAGCTTCTACAATGAACGTTTGGTTTCGACCAGTTTAAGTCGATGCAATGCCCGTTCCAGTGCTGCTGTGGCCCGGGTAAAATCCCTGTCTTCTTTTTCAGTTTCTTCCTCTAAACGCCTCTGGGCCCGTTCCATTGCACTTTTGGCTCTCTGAATATCGATGTCGCGTCGTCTTTCAGCCGATTCTGCCAGAACGGTCACTTTGTCCGGAAGCGCTTCGGCAAATCCCCCGCTGACAAACACGCATCTTTCAACGCCTTCTGTATCGTTATAACGGATTGTACCCAATTTTAAAGTCGTCATAAAAGGGGTATGGCCGATTAAAACACCGAACTCTCCCAGGGTTCCGGGAGCCACTACGATCTGTACCTCCTCATCTACAACCGATTTTTCCGGAGTAACAACTTCTAACCTGATGTTTCCTGCCATATCTCAATCCCCACCCGCCTTATTCGGCTTCCAAACGTTTTGCTTTTTCAAGGACTTCTTCAATCCCGCCCACCATTAGAAACGCCTGCTCTGGGATGTCATCATGTTTTCCTTCAATGATCTCCTTAAATCCCTTGACGGTATCTTCTATCTTCACATAAGCACCCGGGGTATTGGTAAAAACTTCGGCGACATGGAAAGGCTGGGATAAAAACCGTTCAATCTTTCTTGCCCTGATAACGGTGACCTTGTCTTCGTCGGACAATTCATCGATACCTAAAATTGCAATAATATCCTGGAGTTCCTTATATTTCTGGAGAATTTGCTGTACCTGCCGGGCAACCTGGTAATGCTCTTCACCAATATATGCAGCGTCGAGGATCCGTGAGGTTGAATCCAGTGGATCGACAGCCGGATAGATCCCTTTTTCAACCAACTTTCGAGATAGTACCACCGTTCCGTCGAGATGGGCAAACGTGGTGGCAGGAGCAGGGTCCGTCAAGTCATCGGCAGGCACGTAAACACATTGTACCGCCGTAATCGAACCTTTATCTGTTGAGGTAATCCGTTCCTGGAGTTCGCCCAAATCAACCGCAAGCGTCGGCTGATAACCCACTGCCGAAGGCATACGGCCCAGTAATGCCGAAACCTCCGAACCGGCCTGGGTAAATCGGAAAATATTATCGATAAAGATGAGAACGTCCTGCCCTTTTTCATCCCGAAAATATTCGGCAGCCGTCAACGCCGAAAGTGCAACCCGTGCCCTGGCACCCGGCGGCTCGGTCATCTGACCATAAATCAGGGCCGCTTTAGGAAGAACGCCCGATTCCTTCATTTCGTGATATAAATCATTCCCTTCACGAGTTCGCTCTCCGACGCCG
This sequence comes from Desulfobacteraceae bacterium, assembly GCA_030620375.1. Classification (GTDB taxonomy): domain Bacteria; phylum Desulfobacterota; class Desulfobacteria; order Desulfobacterales; family UBA5616; genus JAUXEW01. Next base: position 6,150 of record JAUXEW010000029.1, read on the forward strand.
GCAAATACGGAAATACCCCCGTGCTGCATGGCAATATTGTGGACCATTTCCATCATGATAACGGTTTTCCCAACACCGGCGCCACCAAACATACCCATCTTTCCTCCACGTGGGAACGGCACAAGCATGTCAATCACCTTAACACCGGTTTCCAATACACGTACGCTAGTATCCTGTTCGGTAAATTTAGGTGCTTCACGATGAATGGGTAACATTATTTCATTGCTAACGGGTCCCAGACCGTCAACGGGCTTCCCGACCACATTCAGTATCCGACCCAATCCGGCCTCGCCGACCGGCATCATAATCGGTTTCCCCGTGTCTTTTACCTTTTGGCCTCTTGTCAAACCATCGGTAATATCCATGGCAATGGTTCGAACGACATTGTCGCCCAGATGCTGGGCAACTTCAACTACCAGGTTGTCCGGCTCGTCATTGATCGCTGGATTGGTAATCCAGAGTGCTGTATAAATGGTCGGCAGATTGCCCTGCTCAAATTCAACATCGACGACAGGCCCCATTATCTGCGTAATCGCACCTATATTTTCTCCCATTTATAACCTCCTGTATATAAGGTATTATTTTTTTATCCCCTGAGCGCCTCGGCACCTCCGACGATATCCATTAATTCCGCGGTAATAGCCGCCTGTCGCGCCTTATTGTATACCAGCGTGAGATTGTCAAGCATGTCACCACACGCCTTTGTGGCGTTGTCCATTGCCGTCATCCGGGCTGCATGCTCACTGGTAGACGTCTCCAGCAATGCGCTATACAGTTGAACGTATATGTTCCTTGGAAGCAATGCTCCCAACAGTTCTTGGGCTGAAGGCTCACAGATGTGCTCTGCCAGGTAATCCGAAGATTGATCTTTCGGCTCTTCTTCTGCCGGTTCGATCGGCGGAATCGGCAAAAGCTGTTTTACGGTTGGAATCTGGCGTGCCATATTAACAAATTCGGCATATACGACATAGATTTCATCATAAATTTCATCAAGAAATCCGTCAATTAATTTTTGCCCGGCATTCGACGCAACATTAAATCCGAATCTGGTGCCCACCACGCCAATATATTCATCGGTCATCTGAAAATCATTTTTCCGGCACCAGTCGCGGCCTTTTTTTCCGAAATTCGTAATCGAAAAAGAAATGCCGGAGCCGGATTTTTCATTTACAAATTTTGCCGCGGCGTTAACCAAATTTACGTTAAAACCACCACAAAGCCCCCTGTCGGATGTACACAAGACAAGGTGAATATTATTCGTTACATCACGGGGAATCAAGAGAGGGCTTGATTCAGCGCCTGATTTCTCGGCCAGGCTCCCCAACACTTCGGTAAACTTTCCGGCATAGGGGCGAAACATATCCATATTGGTCTGGGCACCCCGTAATCTGGAAGTGGCGACCATTTTCATGGCCCTTGTGATCTGTTGTGTTTTTTTAATAGCACTGATTTTGTTCTGTACATCTTTTAAACTAGGCATATAAATCCGTCCTTATCCATCAAAACACAGCCATCAAAAAGAAACCCATCACCTTGCATAGCGGGCGCCTTATTTTTCCCGCAAACGCCCTGTTATTTTATCGTGTCCTTAAATTCCTCATCATATGCGGTTAAGGCCTCTGTGATTGTCTTGTTCAATTCTTCTGAAATCTCTTTCTTCTCAGCAATTTCAGAAAAGATCTGAGGATATCTTTCCTCGATGAATGGATAAAGACCGGCCTCATATTTGGCAATCACATCTATCGGATATTTATCGAGGTAGCCGTTTGTTCCCGCATACAGGATAATAACCTGTTTTTTCAGCGACAAGGGTTGGTACTGGGGTTGTTTTAGAATTTCAACCAACCGTTCGCCACGGGTAAGCTGTCTTTGTGTGGCAGCATCCAGGTCACTTCCAAAGGTAGCAAACGCTTCAAGTTCCCGGAACTGGGCCAGATCAAGACGGAGCGATCCTGCAACCTGCTTCATGGCCTTGACCTGAGCAGAACCGCCAACGCGAGACACTGAAAGACCAACATTGATGGCAGGCCTCACCCCGGCGAAAAACAAGCCCGGCTCGAGGTAAATCTGTCCATCCGTAATTGAAATAACGTTTGTGGGAATGTAAGCGGAAACATCACCGGCTTGAGTCTCAATGATCGGCAACGCAGTCAATGATCCGGCCCCCAGTTCATCGTTCAATTTTGCGGCACGTTCAAGAAGGCGAGAGTGATTGTAAAAAATGTCTCCCGGATATGCTTCTCGTCCCGGCGGGCGACGCAGAAGCAATGAAACCTGGCGGTAAGCAACAGCCTGTTTGGAAAGGTCGTCATAAATAATCAGGGCATGCTGGCCCTTATCACGGAAATATTCGCCCATGGCACATCCCGCATAAGGCGCAATATACTGCAGCGTGGCAGGATCACTGGCGCATGCGGATACAACGGTGGTATATTCCATGGCCCCGAATTTTTCGAGAACGGCAACCACCTGAGCCACGGTTGACTTCTTTTGACCGCATGCAACGTAAATGCAATTGACATCCTCACCTTTCTGGCTCAAAATCGTATCAATCGCCAATGCGGTTTTACCAATTTGCCGATCGCCGATAATCAGTTCGCGTTGGCCACGTCCGACAGGCGTCATCGAGTCAATCGCCTTTAATCCGGTATACATCGGTTCATGAACGCCTTTTCTGGCAATAACACCGGGGGCGGCCATTTCAACACGACGAAATTCCGTGGCATCAATCGGGCCCTTGCCGTCAATCGGCTCGCCCACCGCCGATACCACGCGGCCCACAACAGCCTCTCCAACGGGAACCTGAGCAATACGGCCGGTTCGCTTTACAATGTCCCCTTCTTTGATATGGATGTCCTCACCCATGATGGCGACACCGACATTGTCTTCTTCAAGGTTTAATGCCAGTCCCAATACGCCACCGGGGAACTCAACGAGTTCCAGCGCCATCACTTTTTCCAAACCATATACCCTGGCGATACCATCACCTACCGACAAGACCACACCTGTCTCACTTAATTCAACCTTCTTGTCGTAATCCTTAATCTGTTCCTTAATTATTTGACTTATTTCTTCGGCTCTTAGTTCCATTAGACACTCTCACCCCTTTTTAAAGATTCCCTCATATTGAGCAATTGTGTTTTTATGCTCCCGTCCAAAACAAGATCTCCGATTCGGGTCACAACCCCGCCGATCAGACTCGGATCTTGTCCTACATCCAGTATCACATCCGTGTTTGTCATTTTTGACAAAGAATTTCGAATTTTTTCAATGGCATCTGAAGAAAGCTCAGTTGCGGAAATCAAACTGGCCCGTGCCACACCTTTTAGTTCATCCGCAAGCTTTTGATAAAACTCGCCGATATTGCCTATAAAACCAAATCTCCCTTTATCAAAAAGCAATAGGAGAAAAGATTTCATCACAATGGATAAATCCAGCTTATCGATGACCGCCGTCAAAACTTTTTTCCGCGCCGAAGCCTCATATAAAGGATTACTAATCACTTGCTTGAGTGCTTCTTCTTTTTCAATTAAGCTGGTTAACCGCTCCAGTTCGGTCCGATAGGATTCAGCCTGGCCATCTCCCTTGCCTATCAGTAAAAGTGCCTTGGCATAACGCCTTGCTATTACCAAATTTTTCACTATGCCACCACCTTCTCTAAATATTCGTCGACCAGTCTATATTGATCTTCTGATGTAATTTTACCAATAATATCCTTTTCAGCCCTGACAAGTGCCTGTTCAATTATTTCAGTCTGAAGCTTAAGTTTGGCCTGTTTAAATTCATGCTCAATGTTTCTACGGGCATTCTCCTCAAGTTTCATGGCGGCCGTCTCCGCTTCCTTTAAAATTCTTGTCGTTGCCTCATTGCCTTGTCTGATATATGCTTCGACAATTTCTTCCGCTTCCTCGTTTAAAAGGGAAAGTTTTTCATTGTATTGGGCGAGTTCTTTTTCAGCCGCTTGTTTCTTTTCTTCCAATTCACGCAACTGCTCTTTTATTCCATTGATTCGTGAACCCAGAGCCTGGGATACGGGTTTTCTCAAAAGCAGAAAGAGACCGACAGCCAGAACGGTAAAATTGAACACACGGTAGGTATCTGTCGCCACCCATCCCTTGGTTTGGTATGTCTCCCCGTGAGTCTCACCATGCTCCGCTGCCAAAAGGGGCCCGCACCAAAACATCAGAAACACTGCCAAAACAACCATCCATATCGTCCGGACTTTAAAGAGATGCCTGCGGTTGATATCAGGATTCTTCATTAAACAGCCCTCCCCAATATTTTTTGTCCGATTGCATCCGCAAACCCATCAATCTCCTGTTGTAAAGACACCCTGACATCTTCAACATCTTTTTCAATTTTTTCAATAACTTCGGCAAGATCTTCCTGCGCCTTCCGATTAATCCGGTCAATGATCTTTCTTTCTTCTGCTTCGGCTGCCTGAATCAAGGCTTCTTTTTCTTTCAAGCCTTTTGCTCTTGCCGACTTAATCCCCGATATCCAGGTGTTCTCTTTTTCTTTCGCATCATCATGAAAGCCGTCAATACGTTGCTCGATCCCTTCTATTGTTTTCTTCCGTTGCAACAGGATATTGCGTATCGGCCGGTACAATATGAGGTTTAACACCCATATCAAAAAGATAAAGTTAACGATCTGTACAAAAACCGATACATCCGGCAATACGGTAATGCCACCGGAAGCGCCCATCGCCGTTTGAGCTGTTCCGCCTAAAGCCAGCACCCCTCCCCAAAAACCGCTCCGGCAAAGACTCGAAAATTTCATCTAAACTCCTTGGTTACCGTAGCGAGCAACGAAAAATACGCTCGCTGTTTCGGTTCCACTTCACATAGAAAAAAATGGACTATTACATTACCTTAACTGTCTTGTCAAAGGATTTTTGAAAATTTTCGAGGAATATCTTTCGTTTTTTTCCGGCAGGTTTTTGCTTGAAAAACCGGTCCTTTGCACCGGGATCAAACCTTAACTATAGAATCATCCTCAGATGCCGACGCTTTTGTTTTTATGCCGCAATTTCCGTCAAATCTGACGCCCTCTTCAATGGAAATAACCGGTGCAAGAATATCACCGGTTATGTGAGCCGGTGCATAAACCTCAACCCGTTCCCCGGCACATATCCTGCCGTTCACTTTTCCCATAATAATGGCGGTACTCACATTAATGTCGGCATGAATATCAGCCGCCTCACCAATGATCAGTGTACCACCGTCACCGATAATTTTTCCTTTGACCCGACCGTCAAGTCTGATCGTATTTTCAAATTCGATCGTTCCGTCTATGCTGGTGCCCGGCCCCAAAAAAGTTGAAATTGAACCTGCTTTTTTACCCCTTCTCATATTATCCTCGACCCACTTTACCCGAATATTTCAATTGACCGCCGATCCCGGGTCCCTGATCCCCATAGTATAATGTTCTTTAGGAAACGTTTCACTAGTCAATCAAAAATCGTCTCATGTTGATATTCAGCAACAACCCGATACAAATCATTTTGGTAATCACCGATGACCCACCATAGCTGATAAAAGGGAGCGAAACTCCCACAACCGGCATTAATCCCATTACCATTCCGATATTGATAAAAACTTCCCAAAATAACAATGCCGTAATCCCAAAGGAAAGTAAAATTCCAAAAGGCTCCCTGCAATCGCGCGCGATATTTAATCCGATCACAATCAGCAATATGAAAAGAACCAAAAGCCCGGCGCTCCCTAAAAAACCCCACTCTTCGGCCAACACCGAAAAAATAAAATCAGTGTGCTGTTCCGGTAAAAACGAGAGGGCGTTTTGTGTCCCCTTTAGAAAACCTTTACCATGAACCATTCCCGATCCAATAGCAATCTTGGATTGAATAATATGGTAGCCGGCACCGAGCGGATCAAGATCAGGGCTCAAGAACGTTAAAATTCGTTGCTTTTGATAGGCTTTTAAAAAAAACCATACCATGGGAATACAAATGATACCGGAAATCATAATATAGAAAAAGGTGCGTTTTTCAATTTTTGCAAAAAGGGTAATTGATGCCGCCACCAGAACGATCAATAGCGATGTTCCCAGGTCCGGTTGTTTCACGATCAAAATAAAAGGGACCAATATAAGGAGAAAAGGCTGAAACAGGTCCCGCAACGTCAATCCATTTGTGTTGATACGCTTTGAGTAATAGCGCGCCAGGCTGATGATCACGGCGATCTTAACGAGTTCCGACGGCTGAATCGAAAATGGTCCGAAACCAAGCCAGCGTCTGGATCCTCCCGCGTATTTACCGAAAAACAGAACACAGATCAGCATGCAGATGCAGATGATATAAATTAACGCCGACCATCGTTCCAATAATTTGTAATTAAACAAAAATGATATGGCCATTAACATCAACCCGGCGCTGTTCCAGATCAACTGCTTGGTATATATTATTTTCTGGGGAAATTGCGGACCTGCCGTAACAGCACTGTATAGCGTAACAAATCCCAAGGCTGCCAAGAAAACCGTCAGTCCGAATAATCCCCAATTAAAATTTTGTATTAACCGCCGATCAAACATAATTAGTTACATCGTTATGGTGGTGCATTTTTGCCTTGAGCCTTGTGCTCTGTGCCTGGCGCTCTCTGGTTTATTCGGGTTAGTGCCCATCCATAAACGGCATCTTTTGGCCCAGAGCTTCGTTTTCGCTCTTTTCAAATCCTCAAAATAGCACGCTATTCCTGTGGTTTCAAAATCGCTCAGGCCTTGCTCTGAACCAAAATCCATCATTTCTGGATGGACACTAAGTAGGTTTTGATCATTTCACTTGCAATCGGAGCGGCCACGCTGGAGCCGTGTTCACCATGTTCCACAAATACAACAACGGCAATTGTTGGATCATCTGAAGGCGCGTATGCTGCGAACCAGGCATGCGGTTTCAAATGGTAAGGGAACTCTCTTTCCCCGGCTATTTCATCGCCGACCCTTCCCACCACTTGGGCAGTACCTGTTTTCCCGCTCATCTTAATCCCATTGATTCGGGCATTAAATGCGGTTCCGTTTTTATGATTGACCACCTTGAACAGGCCTTCTGCGATAATGTCTAAAGTGTGGCCGCTTGCCGGTAACACGCCCACCTTTTTACTATTGCCATGAAGCACCAGCTCGCCTTCCTGGGTTTCGATTTTTCTAAATATTAACGGTCGATATCGGTTCCCGTCGTTCGCCACGGCCGAAATGGATACCAGCATCTGTAACGGTGTGACCAGGTTATAGCCCTGGCCGATCGCCACGGAAAGTGTCTCACCCGCTTGCCATGCCACACCGGTCCGCCGCTTTTTCCAGGCTGCCGTAGGGACCAATCCTCTGTTTTCGTGGTCCAGGATGATCCCGGTTAAATCGCCCAAACCACAAGCCCGCGCATACCACGCCAATCGGTCGACACCCAGCTTTTGGCCGATTTGATAGAAAAAAATATCGCAAGATTGGGCCAATGCATCCACAATATTTAATGTGCCATGGCCTTGTTCTTTCCAATCCCGAAAAACACGGTCGCCGCACTTATATCTTCCGCTGCAATAAAGAGTGGTCGTCTTATCAATGATACCTTCCTCCAAAGCGGCCATGGCCGTAATGATCTTATAGGTTGACGCCGGCGGATACTCACCTTGAATGGCTTTGTTTATCATGGGTCTCCGGGGATTTGAAATTAAGGCATTCCATGCCTCATGGGACAGGCCGTTAACAAAGTCGTTCTGATCAAATGAAGGGCTGCTGACCATTGCCAGAATTTCACCGTTTGCCGGATTCATTGCTATGGCGGCCCCGGCTTTTCCGTTTAAAAGTGTCTCTGTCTTTTCCTGAAGCTGGTGATCAATTGTCAGGTAGATATTGCATCCCGGCTTTGCTTCAACCGTCTGTAATACCCTAATAACCTGCCCGGCGACATTCACCTCCACCTGTCTTCCGCCATGTTCTCCCCTCAAATAATTCTCAAAGACCTTTTCCACTCCGAATTTTCCGATATAATCACCACTTTTACAATCTTTATATTTCCCGGATGATAGCTCCTCAGAATTAATTTCGCTTAAATATCCCAAAAGATGAGCGGCATACTTCCTGTGGATATAATGCCTGCGAGGCTGAATATTAACCGTTACCCCGGGAAGATTATATCGATGGACCTCAACGGCGGCCAGTACGTCTCTCCCGAAGTCCTGTAACAACAGAATCGGTTTATACGAAGGCGTGCGCTTGGCTGCAGATATTTTGGACGTCAGTATCTCTGCCGACACACCGGTATAACGAGACAGGTTTTCAATCGTTTGTTTTATGGGTGCTGCATCTTTTAATGTAATATACAAATCAAAGGCCGGTCTATTATCCACCAGCAATTCCCCGTTACAGTCAAAAATCAACCCTCTGGGCGGCGATATACTCTGCAGTCGGATGCAATTGTTCTCAGAAAGCCTTCTAAATTCGGGCCCTTCAATTAATTGGAGATAAAACAGACGGGCAAAAAGGATAACAAAAACAACCATGATGGCATATATGGCCATTGTTAAGCGGTGCTTATACCAGTCTATATCCGGGGTTTTAAAATATTTTCTCAAAACGCAACTTTACTAAATTTAAGGGTAACGACTCAGGTGGATAGACTGAAGCCCGATAGCTGAAGCGCCTACCCTCCTTCATCGCTTCCTTTTGAAATGATTCTATAAAGTCTCTGGTTCCAGATTTCATGAAGGGATCGGATCAATAAAATCATCAGTGGTCCCGTCAGGGCTGCTAATACGAGTTGAATCAAAACAGCCTCAACCGCATTAGCTAAAAAACCCCATCCCGGATTCAACAGGTTTTCGACAATGGTAAGCATAATATTCTCTATCAGCACACCCAATGTCAACACAAAGGACCATAAAAAATAATTACTGATATGTAAAAACTGTTTAAGCCATTTAACTAAGACAAACAGCCATGCATAACTGGCTAAATGCAGACCGAAGGGGACTCCGGAGAGGCTGTCCATGACGATCCCGAGAATAATTAACATCAGGATGCTTTCACGAACCGAACGGAAAAAGCCGAGATATACGATAACCGGCAACAGCAGATCAAAAAAATTATCCAAAATTGGGAATATCGGAAAAATTGTCGTCCGAATAACAACGAGCCCAAGGCAAATGCAACTATAAAAAGCATACGTCATTGCTCTGTCACAAAATCATGGCTGGGTAGGTTTAACAACACCAGGACCTCTTCAAGCTTCTCAAAATCCACAAAAGGGCTGACGGTCACATCCTGAAAAATACCGGATTTTTCTTTAATAATATTTGAAACACTTCCCAAGCACAAGCCCTTAGGAAAAACACCATCCAAGCCGGATGAAATCACGGTGTCACCGATATCAATATCATGTTTCCTTAGCACATATTCTAAACGGCATCTCCCTGAAATACCGCCCTTAATAAGCCCTCTTGCCCTTGTTCTCTGAATCAGTGCATCCACCGCACTATTACTGTCAATAACCAACAGAACTTTGGAATAGTGATGAGAGACATCAATAATCTGCCCCACGACCCCTTCCGACACCACCACGGGCAATCCTCTTTTCAACCTATTGGATTCTCCTTTATCAATAATAACCGTTTTAAAAAGAGAGGAAGGATCGTTTGCGATGACTTCACAAGCAATGACTTCGGAATTGATGCTTTTTTGAAAATTCAGCAGGCTGCGCAGGCGAGCGTTGGAGAGTGCTATTTCCGCCTTGTCCCTATTCTTTTTTTCAGCAATCCGTAACGCATTTTTCAGGTTTTCGTTTTCTTTAGAAACCGATACCAAATAAAAATAATGGCGCCACAGATCTCGAGAAAAACGGATTGACCGGACAACAACTTGCTGAAAAGGCGCTACTAATGAAATAGCGATCCTGCTTGGCCTGAAAGAAGGATACCGGGAAGCAATCACCGACAGCACAATAACGTTGACCGTTAACAAAACGATCACGCCAATAATAATCACCGACCTCTTCGAGAACATGATGTTATTCGATCATGACCTGTTTTAGAATCTCTATGGTATCGAGAATCATACCGCAACCAATCGCAACGGTCGATAGCGGATCTTCAGCTACGGTAATCGGCAAGTGACTCTCTTCCATAAGAAGCTTGTCCAAATTTTTTAATAACGCGCCGCCACCGGTCAATACAATCCCCCGGTCCACAATGTCTGCGGCCAATTCGGGCGGCGTCTGCTCTAAAGCGATTTTTACCGTCTCTATAATAGCATCAATCTGCTCTGAAATTGCCGATCGAACTTCTTCCGAATCAATGGCTAAAATTTTCGGGATGCCGGACACCAGGTCTCTGCCCTTTACTTCGATGGTTTCAATGTGTTGAGGATCCGGGTAAGCATTGCCGATAGTCGTTTTTATGATCTCGGATGTTCTCTCGCCGATTAAAAGATTGTACTTGCGTTTAACATATTGCATAATGGCGGTGTCCATTTTATCCCCCGCCACTCTAATGGACCTGCTGTAAACGATTCCCGCCAGTGAAATCACCGCGACTTCAGTTGTACCCCCACCGATATCAACGACCATATTACAGATTGGTTCGGTTATGGGAAGTCCCGCACCGATTGCTGCGGCCATTGGTTCTTCAATTAAAAAAACCTGCCGCGCACCGGCCGACTCGGCGGATTCTTTAACCGCCCGTTTTTCAACCTGAGTGATTCCGGACGGAACCGCGATAATGATTCTTGGCCTGACAAAAGTCCTTCGGTTATGCACTTTGTGAATAAAATGCCGGAGCATTGCCTCGGTTACTTCAAAATCGGCGATCACGCCGTCTCGCATCGGACGAATGGCGACAATATTGCCGGGAGTTCTTCCCAACATATTTTTTGCTTCTGTACCCACGGCTAAAACCCGGTTTTTGGTCCGGTCCAAACGAACCGCGACAACCGAAGGCTCACATAATACGATTCCCTTGCCTTTCACATAAACCAGTGTATTCGCAGTCCCTAGATCAATCGCAAGGTCATTTGAAAATACACCCAGAATTCCGTCTAAAAAACTCATGACACCTCATTTCTTAAAAAAGGTACGGGGCTAAAAATTGTCTCATTCATCAAGCCGCCCCATCGCTACCAGAAATAACTCGATATTACAAGCAAATATTATCTTATCAGGATCATCTCCCGATTAGTTGTAGTTAATTAAGACAAAATGGGTTATCTCCAATTGAGCTGGTGTGATCCCAGAGGGTACAAGGGGTCAAGGATTCAAGGGTTTGTTTTCTAAAGACTTTATCAGCTCCTTTAACTACAACTAATCGGGAGATGATCCTGATAAGATAATATTTGCTTGTAATATCGAGTTATTTCTGGTAGC
>JAUXEW010000004.1 GCA_030620375.1 Desulfobacteraceae bacterium
AGCTCCACAACGTGCCCGGCGTGGCCGTCATCCCGGACCCCGATCCGGGACGGAATGACAAAAAAGGACGTTTTTTGACTTTTTACGAGGCCTTCAATAGTGTTGTTTTTACATTGTGGAAAGAATTTTAGTATTTTACCACATACCAAACAATCGGGTCAACAAGAGAAATATCGGTAACGGTTCACGGGGGTAGGGTTTATTGAAATATAGTTAAAAACTCATCTTTTTATCGAGAATTGCTGCAATGGGCATAAGTTGTTTGTCTTTTTGACCGTAATTTTATATGCTGTTCCCGGGTAGACTCGATTAAGGTGTCGCTCAATTAGACGTCAATCGCGCTATTTCAGAGAGCCGGATCATGAAGCATACACTATTATTCTCTCATACGCTCATATATACTGCCGTCTGTGCGTATGTGATGTTTTCCGGTGTCTGCTATGCGCTGCATTTTGATTTCAGTGGGCAGCTTTCCGCATGGTCAAACGAATCAAAAAGTCACGGCACATGGGGAAACAATTCCGGCCTACGCTTTATTCCACAGATTAGTCTAAAACACAACCTGACGCCGGATATGTTTTTTGACGCTGAGCTCTCTTTAAACGGGTTTGCATCACATGATACCGAAAATTCAACGGACGGTTCCGATCTTGATCTCTACCGGCTGAAATTGCGGTTTGCCACGGCAAAGACAGAAACCCGGATCGGTTTGCAAAAAATAAGTTTCGGGCCCGCCTTTTTACTTCGTTCCCTGCGGTGGTTTGACCGGCTCGACCCCCGCGACCCACAGCATCTGACAGACGGCGTTTACGCGCTTCGGTTTAAATACAGTTCACTGAACAATGCAAATTTTTGGATCTGGTGCCTTTTGGGCAATGATGATCCAAAAGGGTTTGATATCTTGCCCACGGATCCCGACAAACCGGAGTTCGGCGGTCGTGTTCAATATCCTGTGCCTTATGGTGAGGTGGCCGCAACGTTTCATATCCGAGAAGTGGATCTCACACCTTTCAACTTGCCGGATTTTACAGAGCGGCGCTTCAGCATGGACGGCCGCTGGGATATTGAAGTGGGCATCTGGTTTGAATCCGTCCTTCAGCAACAAAAATCTGTTGTTCTTCCTTTTGAATGGATCAAGCTGGTAACCCTGGGAATGGATTACACGTTTGGGATCGGCAGGGGATTGTATGTACTCGGCGAGCATCAGATGGTGGTTATTTCCGACAAACCGTTAACATGGGAAGAGGGTATATATTTTTCTGCTTTTTCCATGAGTTATCCGATTGGTTTTTTTGATTCCCTAACGGCCATCGGATACTATTCCTGGGACCAAGCGAAATATGGACAGTATCTGAGCTGGGAGCGGACGTATGATGACCTGAAGATAAGCATAAGCGGTTTTAAATATCCGGAAACAGATGAGAATGTGCTTGGATTTCAACGGAATGCCATTGGTACCGGTTCCGGGGGGCAGGTGATGATTATATACAATTATTAATGGATCATCTCCCCGCTGCGAGCAGCGCGGAGTTCGGGTTAGGAGCGAAAATGAAAAATGAGATTTTGATTACGACGGCGCATTTGGTAAAAAAATTCCCTATCGGCGGGCATTTTTTTACCGCGTTAAATGACGTTAATTTAACCATTCGAGCCGGTGAATTTACAGGATTAGTAGGTCCCAGCGGTTCGGGGAAGACGACCTTGTTAAATATTATCGGTGCGTTGGACAATCCGACAGAAGGTGTTGCGGTGGTTATGGGGCAGGATACCAAAACGTTGAATCACAAGCAGGCCGCACGATTGCGGAGCGAATGTTTGGGATTTATTTTTCAGACCTACAATCTTCTGCCGGTGTATACCGTATTTGAAAATGTCGAATTTCCGCTTCTATTACTGGGAATAGCGTCATCTGATCGTAAAAAATCGGTAATGAAGGCATTGGAGTGGGTCGGTCTGACAGACAAGGTTTCATCTCGACCATCGCAACTGTCCGGTGGCGAGTGCCAACGGGTATCCATTGCCCGGGCAATGGTCAAGCGCCCTAAACTGGTTCTGGCAGATGAACCCACGGCCAATCTGGATGCCGCCAATTCTCATAATGTCTTGAAAATGATGCTACAACTCAATCGAGAGATGGGTACGACCTTTATTTTTGCTTCACATGATGAAAAAGTCATTGGTTACCTGCGCCGGAAAATCGGGCTGACAGACGGGAAGGTGGTTGAGGATAAAATAATATCAACCCAAAACCATGAAGAAAGTGAAACACCATGTTAACCTTTAAACTGGCTTATCGAAATATCATTGGGGCGGGGTTAAGAACCTGGCTCAATGTTTTTGTTCTTTCCATTGCCTTTGTCGCCATTATCTGGACCCAAGGTCTTATTGAGGGAATGAACAAGCAAGTCATGGACGCCATGATCGATATGGAGCTTGGTGGGGGTCAATTCTGGCATCAATCATACGACCGGTATGATCCGTTATCCATCGAAGACGCACATGGATCGCTTTCAGATGGCTTGACTACGCTGATCGAAAAAGGCCGCGCCACTCCCGTTTTGATCACCTCGGGCGCCGTTTTTCCGGAAGGACGAGTTCAAACCATCCTGTTAAAAGGCATTGATCCTAAACAGAAGATTATCAACATTCCGTCTGAGGTGTTACAAATCCATGATTCGGACATTATACCGGCGCTCATCGGAGGCCGTATGGCCAAAGAGACCCGGCTTGCGGTAGGAGATGATGTAACGGTGCGATGGCGGGATGTTCACGGTACCTTTGACGCGACCGACATTCGAATCGTCGGGATCATGAATACATCCGTTCAATCCGTGGATGTCGGTCAGATTTGGGTTCCTTTGGCCTCACTTCAAAATATGATTCAGGCCTTTGATGAAGCCACATTAATCGTTTTGGAAAAACAGATAAAGGCGATTCCCCCTGATGATGCCGTCTGGATCTCCCGTGACCTGGATTATCTGCTAAAAGACTTAAAAGAGCTTATTCGAACCAAATCAGTGGGAAGTTCGATTATATATCTGTTGTTGTTGTTCATGGCTCTTTTGGCCATCTTTGATACACAGGTGTTGGCCATTTTCAGACGTCAAAAAGAGATAGGGACGCTTATGGCGCTGGGAATGCCCAGGCGTAAAGTGATCGGACTTTTTACATTGGAAGGCGCTCTGCATGGCATCATGGCGCTGCTGGTGGGTGCGGTTTACGGGATACCGCTGTTGAGGTTGTCGGCAGCCAGGGGACTGTCCATGCCGGAAACCATGGACAATTTCGGCATTGCCCTTTCAGATACCTTGTATCCCAGTTACGGAGCAGGACTGGTAATGGGAACCACATTGCTGGTTTTGATAGCGGTAACCATCGTGAGTTTTGTGCCCACCAGAAAAATTTCCAAACTTAAACCCACCGATGCGTTAAGAGGTAAGCTCTCATGATCAGGTTTTTGCTGAAGGGATTGCTAAGAGACCGCAACCGGAGCATTTTCCCGGTGCTTGTGATCAGCGGCGGGGTAATGATCACGGTTCTATTCTACTGCTGGATATTTGGGGTTATGGGTGATGTTACGCAAACCAGCGCGAAAATGGATACCGGTCATGTTAAAATTATGACACAGGCGTATGCCGATATTGCCGGTCAAATGCCAAACGACTTGGCCCTGTTCGGCATCGGTGAGATGCTATCCAAGCTTAGGCAGGAATATCCGGAAACGGACTGGGTCGCCCGGGTTAAATTCGGCGGATTGCTGGATTTTCCCGACGAATATGGCGAAACCCGTGCCCAGGGTCCGGTGTTCGGCATAGGGATTGACCTTATATCTCCTGAATCCACGGAAAGAAAACGACTTAACCTTGAAGACGCTCTTGTTCAAGGCCGTTTGCCACAGGCGGAAGGCGAAATTGTGGTCAGTGAACAATTTGCCGTGGATCTGGGGGTTAATATCGGTGAAACCGCCACGCTGATCAGTGCTACCGCCAATGGGAGTATGGCGATTCATAATTTTATATTAGTGGGTACGGTTCATTTCGGAGTCGCTGCGTTGGATAAAGGGGCTATGCTCGCCGATATTTCGGATATTCAATATGCGCTGGACATGGAAGACGGCGCCGGTGAGATCCTGGGATATTTTCCGAATCTGATTTTTGATGAAAAACGCGCATACGCCATGGCCGATCAATTTAATAATGCCTATCGGGCAGTTGAAGATGAATTTTCACCGGTGATGCTAACGCTAAAAGACCAAAGCGGCCTGGGCGCATATTTGGATATGGTCGATTTCTACATATTTATTTTCCTGTTTGGTTTTATTTTCGTGATGTCCCTGGTTTTATGGAATACCGGGCTGATGTCGGGAATCCGTCGTTACGGAGAGATCGGTGTCCGATTGGCAATCGGTGAATCCAAGGGACATGTTTACAGCAGCCTTATCTATGAGGCAATATTGACCGGTATCATCGGGTCCGCTGTGGGAACGGCCCTCGGTATCGGCATCTCTTATTATCTGCAGGAAGTAGGACTTGACATATCCGGCATGACGCAAAGCTCAACCATGATGATGTCCAATGTGATGCGGGCTCGTGTAACGCTACCGGCGTTTTATGTGGGTTTTGTTCCCGGTCTGTTGGCGACCGCATTGGGCGCCGTAATTTCAGGCATCGGTGTTTTCAGGCGCCAAACTTCAGAACTGTTTAAGGAATTGGAAACATGAAAAGGCTTCTCATCTACCTTAGTTTACTTGTATTTCCGCTAACGTTATGGGCCCAGGCGCCGACCGGTGAAGCCATATTGAGAAATATCGATAAAAATATGGTGATAGAACAGGCCGTCAGCCGTTCCAGGATGATTATTCACGGTCGTACCGGCAGTCGCAGCATCACCTCCAAAGCCTGGATCAAGGGAAATGACAAAGCCTTTGTGGAATATCTATCGCCTGCCAGAGAAAAAGGGAAAAAGATGCTTAAACTCGGGGATAAAATTTGGACCTATACCCCGGAACCTCACGACCGGATTATTACCATTTCAGGGCATCTGTTACGTCAATCGGTGATGGGGTCTGATCTGTCTTACGAAGATATGACGGATAACGACAAGCTCATTGAATTGTATGATGCGGTAGTTGAAGGTGAGGAATTGCTTAATAACCGCCACTGTTTTGTTGTGAGATTGACTGCTAAAATGAAAGGGGTTACCTATCATTCCCGTAAAATCTGGGTGGATTCCGAGCGATGGTTGCCGCTAAAAGAAGAACGGTTCGCCAAAAGCGGAAAATTGCTTAAAACCACGGAAATTCTAAACGTATTTCAGGTTGACGGGCGATGGTATCCCAAAGAAATGCATTTTAAAGATATGCTGTCCAGGGGAAAGGGCACTGAATATTTTATCGAATCAATTGATTTTAAAGTAAACGTCCCGGATCATCAATTGACTAAGGCGGCATTGCGAAAATAACACGGTCAATCAAAGCAAATTCTTGGAAGATTACGATTAAGGGAGATAAAACGTGCCGGAATACAAAATACACCCCATTGTGATGGGAACAAAGATGTTTGATAAAAGCATGATGACATATCAACACGGAACCGGTGAGCCATACACCATTCCCATTTACTGCTGGTATATTGAGGGCGGGGACCGCAACATAATTGTGGATACCGGTGAAATGAGCCCCATTCAGTCCGAAGATCGAGAGCAATCGATCGGTGGGAAAATTTATACCTTTGAGGAAGGGTTGAGTAAGTGGGACCTTTCGCCGGAGGCAATTGACATGGTGATTCATACGCATTTGCATAATGATCATTGCGAAAACGACTACAAGTGTGTCAATGCCGAAATCTTCGCTCATGAAAAGGAGTTGGACAGAATTCATGATCCGCATCCTTTGGATTATCGCTATTTGGAAGATTATATAGAAGATGTTGAAGAAAATGGGCAAATTAAAATGGTTGCCGGCGATATGGAGATCCTTCCGGGCATTCAGGTGGTTCATACGCCGGCCCATACCGAAGGCGGGTTAACGGTATTCATTGATACCGCCGGCGGTAAAGCGGCCATAACGGGATTTTGTGTAATCGATGATAATTTCAACCCACCGCCTGAAATTAAGGCCATGGAAATGGAGGTTATACCGCCGGGGACGCATGTTAATGTATATGAAGCCTATGATATCATGTTAACAGTTAAGGGCATGGCGGATATTTTGATTCCGCTTCATGAGCCGAAATTCGCCTCTGTGGAAACCGTTGTTTAAGACTAACGTCAATTTAGAAAGGAATTAACAGTATGAGCAAGGCCCATACGCCAATTCTGGTCGGTGCCGGGCAATATAGCCAACCAAAAGACGCTGATCCTGCTCTTGACCCATTACGGTTAATGATAATAGCCAGTCATAATGCGTTAATCGATGCCGGTAAAGAAAAATTAAAGGACCTCATTGATACCGTGTATGTTGTGAACATCCAGTCCCTTACGTATGAAGATGCACCGGGCATGCTGGGTGATGCCCTGGACATAAAACCAAAGCATACCTTTTATTCGGCAGTTGGCGGGAACAGCCCTCAAATGTTTGTGAATCTTGCCGCCAGGGCCATTGCTTCCGGTAAAAGCCGGGCGATTCTTATGGCCGGAGGTGAAGCCATATATTCTGTCCGCCGGGCGTCGAAAGGAGAAATTGCCTTAAACTGGCCGGAAAAACAATCTCCTGGAAGAATTGATGGGGAAGAGCGTCAAGGCACCAACAGCATCGAAGGCACCTACGGGCTGTTTCCACCAACCCATATGTATGCGTTTTTCGAAACCGCCTTTAGGGGGGCTTCGGGCCGAACCATAGATTCACATCGTCAATATATGGGACGAGTATGTGAGCATCTTTCTCGCGTCGCCTCGCAGAATCCTTACAGCTGGATTAAGACAGTCGAACCGGCGGATGTGCTGATCACACCGACTCCGGAGAACCGGTACATTACTTATCCGTATACCAAACGCATGACTGCCAATATGTTTGTCGACCAATCCGCCGCTCTGGTCATGACCAGTGAAGAAGATGCCGAACAGCTCGGCATTGATCCCGCCCTCTGGGTTTATCCCATGGGAGGAGGGGAACTGAATGATATTTGGTATGTAAGCCGCCGGCCCCGGCTCCATGAAGTGCCTGCAGGTAGTGAAGCATCTAGAATGGCTTTGGATCAGTCCGGTATCGGCCTGGATGATATTGGTATATTTGATTTCTACAGCTGTTTTCCCTGTGCAGTGGAGATTGTCCGTGAGGAGCTCGGTATTTCAGAAAATGATCCGCGTGATTTTTCCGTAACCGGGGGGCTGCCCTATTTCGGGGGACCGATGAACAATTACTCTATGCATGCCGTTGCCACCGTGATGGAAAAAATCCGTAAAAATCCGCAATTACATGCAATGGTCACATCAATGGGATGGTACATGACAAAACATTCCGTCGTAATCTACGGGTCAAAACCGGGTCGATATCCATGGGAGGAGATTAAACAAAAAACCGTTCAGCAGGCCATTGATGAAAAAGCTTTGCCAGAGCCGGTCGAAAAGGCGAACGGGCAGTTAACCGTAGAAGCCTACATAGTGATTCATGACCGCTCGGGGAAGCCCGAACGTGGTGTTGTGATGGGCCGTTTAAATAACGGCCTTAGAGCCTTGTCCGATATTGATGCCGAAGAAAAAGCGTTGTCAAGATTTGAAGAGATTGAACTGGTTGGGCAGACCGGTGAAGTCCGATTTGATCAAGACACAGGCCGGAACCGGATAACATTCACCGGTATTCTTTGATGTATTGTTTTTAAAAAACCTGTGCTTTGCACCGGGATGAAATTAATACTTCGGGAATATTAAAAAGGAGGTGTACTATGCCGACTGATGCAGCACTGGCGGCAACCCGTATTTTGAGAGATGGAAGTTTGTTCCAATGGTATGTGATTCCCATTTTCGTTCTGGTCATTTACGTATACACTACAGAAATTGAAAGAAAAAATTGGAATTTGGTGTTTGCCGGACTTGCCTTCTGGGGGATGGACTGGTTTAATGAAATTTGGAATTCGTTAGTGTTTCACTTCACCAATTATGCTCCGGTTTGGGGTGCTCCCGGAGAAACAGCTTACCTTATCTTCATTGGGCTTAACATTGAAATTTGTTTTATGTTTGCCATCGCGGGAATTGCATTCGGAAAAATGCTTCCCAAAGATAAATCATTGAAGATTATGGGGATGAATAACCGGTTGTTTTTTGCCATTTCCGGGGCCATTTTTTGCGTGATTGTCGAGCTTTTCCTAAATGCGGTTGACGCGCTGACATGGGATTATTCCTGGTGGAATATTCGTGCCCCATGGCTGATCTTTTTATTGGGATATTTTTATTTCTTTCTGGTTTCTTTTTGGGTCCATGACATGAAGACAATTCGCAAAAAAGTGGTGACCGTCAGCTTAATCTATGCCGTCGATATTATCGGTATTATTGTTTTCGGTGTAATATTAAAATGGATCTAAAATCCCTGACCCTTTCACTTTGCGGGCGGTGCACAGAGAGCGGCACCGAAAACTCCGGCGGCAATAAATACAGATAATACAATAAAGACCATGTCATAGGTGCCGGTTTTATCGGCTACAATTCCTGCACCTACCGGTACGGCCGAATCGAAAAGAATCAGGAAAGGAGACATAAATCCCATAATTTTAGGGAATGATTCAGGCCCGTAGTAATTGCCCAACATCGCCGGTATCAAGACCAGGCATGCACCATACCCGCATCCAAATAGAAGTCCGAAGACCATGAGTAGATGAATATTGACGGCCTTCCAAATCAGAAGAAAAGAGATTAACACTATTGCCAGCGCCGCAGTGATAATCCATCGAGGCTCAATTCGATCTCCGATCCAACCCGCCGGGAAACGGGAGAGACTGCTACCGAGGAGGACAACACTTAATACAGATGCGGCCTCTACTTTTGAGAGCCCCAGATCCGTAAAGTGAAGAACTCCATGCGTAGTGATCAATAGCAGCGGCATAAGATAGGCTAAAGAGGCAACCATCGAAAAATATAAAGAAGGCGTAACCATAGCTTCCCTTAATGTCCATTCCGTCTTTGCCCGATAGGTACGAGGTGTTATGCTCTGATCCACTGTGACAATCTCGGCCGCTTCAGGATCAAGGCCATCGGGGTGTTGCCCTAACTCTTCAGGTTTGGTTCTAACAAAAAAGCAGGTGATTAATGCCAAGACGGCAATACCTGCTGTGGTCATCCATCCGGTTCGCCAGGATTCGGTCCTTATGATTAGCCAGGTAATAAACGGCTGTGCGACAAATCCGCCGAGCGGTGCTCCGGCCGCGACCAGACCTAGTATCGTGACCCGCTTAGTGTTAAACCAGAACATGATGATGGTTTGTATGGGCATGAGGCCGGAGAGGACAAGGCCAAGGGCCATAACCACACCCCAGACAAACGTCCACTGCCACAGCTTTGTGGTGACGGTGGCTAAAAGAATGAGCCCTGCTAACAGGATTATAAGGCCCGAAATCATTGTTTTTTTAATGCCGAATTTGTTCATGCATACGGCTGCAAAGGGCGTCAGAAGTCCCCACAAAAACCCATTGATGGACTGCGCTAAAGAAGCCTCACCTCTGGCCCATCCCATGGATTCTATCATAATCGGAAAAATTACGGCAAAGCCATAAAAAACGAAACCCGTAGTGCTTAAGTATATGAAGAAAAGAAGGCCTGCGTTCGTCCAGCCGTAGAATTCGGTTTTTTGTTGTTTCATCACCGCTCGAGATTTCTGATCAATTAAAACCATTGTACTTCAATTCTCAAATAAAGGGACATTATGTTTGTAGGATAAGGTTGTCAAGAGAATAAGGGCGTTGGTAACGCTCAACAGTTACGGCATTTGCTTTTTTATATGGGCAAACTTAAAAATCGCTCAATTTAGGATAAAATGAAGGGGTTGTGTTAAAGTATAATCAGGGTTATATAAGGAGAAATCGCACAGGGCGCCACTTATCACCAAGTATTCCAAGTAACGGAAAAAAACTCATTCTATGCCAATGTTGACCGAAGCGTCATGGATAAAATTTTAAGTATCATAAAAAATATTCCCAGCTTCAGCGGCCTGAACGAAGCGCAGCTAAATGATTTAAATCAGATCGCTATAAATAGGCAGTATAGTAAAGGCGAAATGATTTTTTAGAAGGAGATGACGGTAATGGATTCTTCTTAATCCTGGAAGGATCGGTCAAGGTATTCAAGACCTCTTCGGAAGGGAAAGAACAGATACTCCGAATTTTCGGGCATGGAGAGCCTTTCGGCGAAGTGGCTGTTTTTTCCGGTCGATCATTTCCGGCAAATGCACTGGCGCTGTCAAAAAGCCGACTTTTGTTTTTTCCCAGGCCGGCATTTGTGAACCTGATCACCCGCAATCCATCTCTTGCAATGAATATGCTGGCGGTCCTGTCTACGCGGCTCAGGCAATTTGCTGTCCAGATCGAAAGCCTTTCTTTAAAAGAGATCCCGGGCCGCTTGGCCGCGTATTTGATTTATCTGGCCGAGGAACAAGGAAATTTCGAGTCTGTCACCTTAAAAATTTCAAAGGGGTTATTGGCCAGTTTATTGGGAACGATCCCGGAAACGCTCTCACGGATTTTTGCGAAAATGACCGATCAAGACGTCATTGAAGTCAGTGGTCGGAATATTCGGATAATCAATCCCAAAGCCTTGGAAGAACTTGCAGAATATGGAAAACAGCTGGAGTAATCCATTACCCTCATGGTAAGGCTTTCCGGACAGGGAATGAAAGCGCTATTTCAACGCAAGCAGTTCTTTGCTTAAGAGTCTGATATGACTCATCTCTTCTTTAATGATGGCTTCGATTTTCTCTTTCCCAAGACCAGATGGTACCGCCTCTTTCATTCCTAAGTAAAATACGATGGAATCTTTTTCGGCGGAAATTGCGCTTTTAAGAATTTGCGCCATGGATGAGACATCCATCTCTTTTTCGAAAAATACACGCGTATCGGCCAGGGCGCGAAGATAAGACCCGGATTCGTCCTCAGGATCAAAAACAGTGCTGCCGGCTTCTTTCTCAGAAAGGGTTTTTCTTAAAGATGCAAATGTTTTTTCATGTGCATCTTCCATTTTGGCAAGACCGGTTAATAGCTTTTTATCTGCCGGCTTTGAAACCGCTTCTGCAGCGGTTCTGTAAAATTTCGCGCCATTTCTTTCAATCTGTTCTGCCATTTCAAAAACTTCATCAGCATTAAAGTCGTAACTCATGAGTCTGTTTTATCCTTTCTTTTTCGCAGTTTTTAAAGCGCCCCCGTCCATCAGAATATTTCCGACAGGTTGCTATCAAGCTTCATTTAGTTTGCAGTCCTTGTCCCCTTCAGAACAAGCGATTTTCATCTCCGCATGATATTTATTCATGCACGCCGTGCATTTCATGCTTGCAGGGTGCTACTTATAATATTGATATGTATTTGTCAATTTGTCTAAAAAATAGATCAAAAGAAACGCTAAATGAAATAAGTTTTATAATATTAACATGCTTGCATAATTTCAATATGTTATGATATAATTAATAACAGTCTTGTAAAAAGCTAATAATTATATAAAACAGATTGTCTTGAAAAAAGAGTTCGAAAAGAACCATCTTAAAGGGATTTTAAAGTAAACGGCCCGCCATTTTCAAAAAACCGGTTATAAAGGAGGAAAAATGACAACCAGATTGATTCCTAGAACCCCTTCCGCTTATGCTTATCCGTTACTGATTAAAAATATTCTCTCCACCGCTGTTATTTATTCCCCCAGACAGGAGATTGTCTACCGGGACAAGTTCAGATACAACTACGAAAGCTTTAACGGGCGGGTGTATCAGCTTGCCAGTGCCCTTAAAAAGATGGGCGTGAAACCGGGAGATACGGTGGCGGTTTTAGATTGGGACAGTCACCGGTACCTTGAATGCTTTTTTGCCATTCCGATGATGGGTGCCGTGTTGCACACGGTGAACATCAGATTGTCGCCTGAGCAACTGGTTTATACCATGAACCATGCTGAAGATGATGTCGTGCTGGTATATTCGGAGTTTTTACCTTTGTTAGCGTCGGTCAAAGATCAATTGACAACGGTAAAAAAATTCATTCTCCTCTCCGACGGGGACGACCCTAATGAAACTTCATTGAATATTGAAGGAGAATATGAACAGCTCCTTTCCGAGAGCGACGGCGATTATGAGTTTCCGGATTTTGACGAAAATTCCATGGCCACCACTTTTTATACAACCGGGACTACGGGTCTTCCCAAAGGCGTATATTTCAGCCACCGTCAAATCGTGCTTCATACCTACGGTCTCATATCCAGCTTATGTGCTTTTAAATCTCATTTAACCTTTAATTCCGGAGACGTTTATATGCCGGTGACCCCCATGTTCCATGTCCATGCCTGGGGTTTGCCGTATGCTGCCACCATGCTGGGAAACAAACAGGTTTATCCCGGGCGATATGAGCCTGAAATGTTGATCAAACTGATTATCGAGGAAAAAGTAACCTTTTCTCACTGTGTTCCCACCATTATCCATATGATTGTCAACAATCCATTGGTAAAACAGATCGACCTCTCCAACTGGAAAGTGGTGATCGGCGGCTCAGCCCTTCCCAGAAGCCTCTGCAAGGCGGCATTGGATTTGGGGATTACCCTCACATCGGCCTATGGTATGTCTGAAACCTGTCCGCTGTTGACTGCCGTCAATACCAAGCCTCATATGCTGGAGTGGGAAATCGACAGGCAAATTGAGGTCAGGTGTCGAGCCGGACTTCCCGTTCCCATGGTAAATCTTAAAATCATCGATTCGTTTGGAAATGTGTTGCCCCATGACGGGAAAAGCACCGGGGAAGTGGTTGTCCGGGCACCCTGGTTAACACAAGGCTATTTGAAAGATCCGGAAAAAAGTGAGGCTTTATGGAAAGAGGGATGGCTTCACACCGGAGATATCGGCTATATTGATCCGGAAGGATATCTACAGATCACAGACCGGCTGAAAGATGTCATTAAAACGGGTGGGGAATGGATATCGTCCCTTGAACTCGAAGACATTATCAGCCAGCATGAAGCTGTTAGCGAAGCGGCCGTGATCGGGGTCCCTGACGAAAAATGGGGAGAGCGGCCGCTAGGCTTTGTGGTGTTAAAAGAGGAATTCAAAGAAACGGTTTCGGAAGATGACTTAAAGACTTTTTTTATAAAATTCGTAAAAGACGGCGTCATACCCAAATATGGCGTGCCGAACAGGATCGTAATTACGGATAATATAGCAAAAACCAGCGTCGGAAAAATAAATAAAAAACAACTCCGGGAGCAATCCGGTTGATTTCAAACATTTGACAGAATTGCGGTTCAAAAGGCGGCCCCGTAAGAAACTAACATAATCAAAAGGAGACATAAACCCGATGCCGGATCAATTAAGCTTGTTTCCGACAAAAGACCTGGCTGGAGATGCCAGTCCGACTTTAGGATCTGAGCTAAATGCGATTGATGAGATGTTTTTTGCCAGCCGTCGTTACAGGAGCAGTGTTGAGTATTTGGACCTTATCCATTTTATTGCAAGATTCCCCAAATATTCAGCATTTAACGGGGTATTGCTTTACATACAAAATCCGAATATTACCTATGTCGCAACGGCCGGAAACTGGTGGCGCCAATTTCGTCGACGACCCAAATATTATGCAAAGCCTTTGGTGATCCTTGCCCCCATGTCACCGGTTCGGTTTGTTTATGATATATACGATACTGAAGGAGCCCCCATTCCCAACGAACCAATGAAATTTTTTGAGACAAAAGACAGACTATCCAGAGAAGTTTTTGAGAAGATCATTCACAACTGTACACTACACGGCATTACCGTTCGTGAAGTTTCGCGGCCCCTTCAGCCGGATGAAAATGCCATTTCACTCACCTATGAGATCAGGAAGCGTTATGAAGACTTGAACATAGAATCGTGGGCAAAATACCTGATTCCCATCAACCGTATGGACTCCCTGGAAACCAAGTATGCAACGCTGACGCTTGGACTGGGTCATATTTTTTGCGGGCATCTGGGTATCGATGATAATGCATGGTGGCAAGACAGACGAGACGCTGATCAGACCAAAGCGACAATTGAGGCTGAATCCACGGCCTATCTGGTTTGCCTAAGAAAAGGGCTTTTAAAACCCGCTGAAAAATTTTTATCTCCGTATAACCAATTAGACCAGGAGATGCCGGAATTCGGCCTAAATGGCATATTTCATGCGACACAATATGTCGAAGAAATGGGAAAGACAAGGTGGAAAACGCCCAAACGGAAAAGTCGCTATAAGGCTGAGTAAAAAGTGATGAAAGGGCGCCATATGAAGTATTTCCTAACATGGGTTATAGGGGTTGTTTTACTGATCAGCTCCTTTTCTTCAAACCTGTGGGCCGAAATCTATTCCTATACCGACGAAAATGGCGTTCGTCACTTTTCCAATGTCCCCACCTCACCGGAATATAGCCCCTATTATCGTGGATCCTTTGATTATTTCTCGGGTTTGTTTTTATCTGACCGCTATGATCACTATATTTATAAGGCATCGGAAATTCATGACATTTCCTTCCCTTTGCTCAAGGCGATAATTAAAGTGGAATCGGATTTTAACCCGCGGGCAATATCACATGCAGGGGCCATGGGGCTCATGCAAATCATGCCTGGAAACTTAAAAGCCTTAAATATTAAGAACCCGTTTGATCCCCGGGAAAATATTATGGGAGGAGCGAAGTATTTAAAGAAACTTTTGGACCGGTTTGATGGAAAGGTAGTGCTTGCGCTGGCGGCTTACAATGCCGGTCCGAGTAAAGTCGTCCGATATAACCGTGTTCCCCCCATACCGGAGACTGAGAACTACGTTAAAAGGGTGTTGAAATATTATCGTATCATAAAAAAGCGATATTGATTTACACTTGTATCAGAATTTAACCCGCAATAGCGAGCGCATTTGCCGCAGCTTGTTTCATGGTCAGCGAGTGAACCTAAAACAGGGTGTCATCCTTACGGGAAGAGATTCCCTTCAACTTGCTGCAGGGAGCTTTAAAAAATGTCTAGAAGCTGTTTCAAAACATCTTTCTTGCCATTGGGGAGTAGTTTTTCAGATCGGATCGGTTTATGAACCCTTTTACCATGCCTCTGACATCGCTTCCTCGGTTATTTATACATCCTTATGTTAACCGGAAATGGATCGATCTTTATCGGAATCGGCAACTGCATCGTCTGGTAACGCATGCGTACAATAATGTTCCCTATTACCGACGGCTTTTTTCCAAAGCCGGGGTAAAACCTGATGATATTCGAACCGTTGAAGATCTGAAGGCTCTTCCGATCACTTCCAAGAAGGATATCCAGCAACTGGCGCCAAAGGAAATTGTATCACGAGGCGTTAACCCTGGAAATCTAATCGTTCGTAAAACCAGTGGTTCGTCTGGCGAATCGATGATTATTCGGCGAACCTGGTTTGAGGAGCGTTTGTTACAGGCCTTAAACTATCGTGCGATGTATTCATTTGGGCTTCGCATGAGAGATCGGAGAGCCTCCATGGTCCTTGTTCGGGAAATCCACCCAAATGATAATCAAATTCTCCTTCGGATTGCCAACATGTTTGGCCTCAATCGAAGGCTTTTACTTGATCCCAGGCAACCTATCGAAAACATGCTAAAGGTGTTAATGGAATTTCGTCCTGATATTTTGGGTGGGTACCCGGGAGTTCTTTCACAGGTTGCTGAGAGGTCAGTTGAATTGAATTGCCGGGGAATCCGGCCCCGACTTATCCTAACCGGTGGTGAAGTGCTTACTCCCCATATGAGGAAGCAAATCTCCGAATCATTTTCTGCCCCCGTATTTAATATGTATAGCAGTCATGAATACAATCTTATTGCCTGGGAGTGTATGCAAACCGGCGATTTTCATATTAATGACGATGGCTTGATTGTCGAGGTCATTCAAAATGGCAAGCCAGTGAAAGAAGGGGAAAGAGGAGAGATTGTAGGAACAAACCTTCATTCTTTTGCCATGCCTTTTATACGGTATCGTTTAGGCGATATTGTCACCAAAGGATCATCCGCTTGCCGCTGCGGCAAACCATATGCAACTATACGTTCTATTCAAGGTCGTATGCTCGACTACTTTCTTCTCCCGGGCGGTCGCATGTTACATCCATACGAAATAACAACAAGGATTCGAAATATCGCTGTCCGGTGGATACGTCAATACCAGCTTTTACAGGAGCGTAAAGATCGAATCATTATGCGGGTGATTCCTTTTGATAACTTTCCATCCCGGAAATTGACTGAAATTGAAAACAAAATAAGTTTAATTGTGGGCAAGGACGTGGAGTTTCGTATAATTTTGGTGAGTACAATCGAGTCCGAAGAAACTGCAAAATTCCGGGTTTCGCGATCTTTGGTAAAGTCCGAATACGACAATATCGACTGGCATCATCTATCCCATATGCAAACGAAAAATTCCACGAAGAAGGAATATTAATCATTCACCAAAAGGCTTTCGAATAAGGCTGCCACGGTAAAGGAGAGGTCATCAAAGGGTCAAATCGGAATCGATCACCGTTCCGGCCTTTATAACCGCCTGGGTCCGGTTTTTGTTTTCGATTATAACGCTTCCGACAATCTTGACATTTTTTTCGAAACAAACATCCCCGATTACGGTGAGGGATTCACAATCCAAAAGCGACGGGGCCCCTTCTTTGAATCGAGCTTCAAGTTGATCGATTTTTCCGTAAAATCGAGGGTCAAGCCTGATTTTTAAATTGCCTAAAGTCCTTTGCTGATTAATGATCAAGCGGTTTCCCTCAGAAAACAGATAACAGTCGGATCTGATGCCCAATAGCTCATTACACTTTTTTATGGGAAAGAATCGGGATCTGGGGACTTTAACGGCAGCGGCGTTTTCAAATAAAGAAATGGCGCTCCCCATGGCGGTTTCAATCTGATAAACCTTTGGACTATCCTCATCTCTGGGATCCAACGTCTTTGAGTTGAGTATCATCTGGAGACGAACCGTTTTATTTTTTTGAATATAATCCTTTAGAGCGGTTAAGTTAATCCAAAGGTTATTGGTATTAAAAAAATTGTAGCAATTGATGTCTTTAAAGGCCCGGAGTTCTTCTTTGGG
Source organism: Desulfobacteraceae bacterium (assembly GCA_030620375.1). GTDB lineage: Bacteria > Desulfobacterota > Desulfobacteria > Desulfobacterales > UBA5616 > JAUXEW01. The sequence goes on from JAUXEW010000004.1 coordinate 17,210, forward strand.
ACATTGAGCAAATTCTCGGAGTATGAGGCGCCCGTTCTTGTATCTTGCCAGATGCCCCCCCTTCATGTCCAAAGGAGTTCTGTCGGAAACCTCCATCATAAATGAAAGTCCTTCTTCTGAGAAGTAGCCCAACAGGGCCTCATCCATGCAAGCGCCTAAATTATCAGAGTTGGCAACAAAGGCGTAAACAATCCCCTTGTCTATTAAAACATCCAGCAGTCCGGATGAATAAAGAGCCGTATAGATATCACCATGACCGGCCGGATTCCATTCCAAAGTCGGGTTTTTGGGCCAGATAGCCGGTGCCAAGCCATTTTGCAGAATTTTTGGAAACTTATTCTGGACAAACATCAAAGGGGGATTTGGTGGGTCGATCTTTGAAACGGCCGAAAGGGTTTCCTGATGCGTGTTGAAACTGTTCATCAACACCAGAGAGATACCACATTGCTGTGCCTGTTGAAGTATGATTTCAAGAAATGTCTTTCCAGCTTTAACCGTTAGAAGAGATTTCGGGCCGGTCAGTCCCATACTGGTTCCCAAACCGCCGTTTAAAACAATGGCGACGGCGTTTTTAAGAACCTTTTTGCCTGCAACGGCATAATGATGAAGCTGACCGGCGTCTTGAACCTCATCCGCACGTACCGGAAGTAGTTCCTTGTCAAACAACAGGCCGGTTTCGCCCTTAACGGCCTTTTCGTAATAGTATCTAAACGTCTCGATAGCGGCGGATGAAACGCCTTCCCGTAGCATTTTTTCGACAAAGGCCGGCCAATATTTAAGTGATTCCGGTTGCTTCATGAGTTGCCTTGACCATTTCTGGATGGACACTAACTATGACCTTCGGCCTCACTATATCCGCTCAATCCATCTGAGAGGATCTTCGGCTTTGCCGAACTGAATATCCGTAATGGTTTTGAAAAACTTATGGGCAATCGGACCGACTTTACCGTTACCAATCCGGATTACGTTGTCATTGTATTTCAGTTCACCAACCGGAGAAATGACCGCCGCCGTTCCGGATCCGAAGATTTCCTGGAGCTTCCCGGCTTCATGTGCATTAAAAACATCGTCGATACTGATTTTACGCTCCGAAATTTTCATATTCCAATATTTTGCCAATTGAATCACTGAATCGCGGGTAAGGCCGGGGAGAATACTTCCATTCAGCTCAGGCGATATGATTTCGTTATCAATAACAAAAAATATGTTCATGGATCCCACCTCTTCCACATATTTTTGCTCCACGCCGTCTAACCACAGCACCTGGGTATATCCAATTTTTTTTGCTTTTTCACCTGCATAAAGGCTTGCCGCATAATTGCCGGGCGTTTTGGCTTCTCCCATTCCGCCCCGCACCGCACGAACGTGATCTTTGGTAACCCAGATTTTAATCGGGTTAAACCCTTCGGAATAATAGACACCAACCGGGGAAAGGATAATAAAGAATCGATACATATACGAAGCCCGGACCCCTAAGTAGGGATCCATGGAGATAATCGTGGGCCGGATATACAAGGAGGTTTCCGGTGCATGGGGTATCCAATCCGTTTCCAAATTTAATAACTGTTTTAAGGCATCTAAAACAGAGGCTTCATCGATTTCCGGTATGCAAAGAGCCCTTGAAGATCGGTTCAACCGTTTGAAGTTATCTTTGGGGCGAAACAGCTGGATGGCACCGGATTCCGTTCTATAGGCTTTCAATCCTTCGAATACAGCCTGACCATAATGAAGCACCATGGTGGAAGGATCCATTGCAATGGGGGCATAAGGTTCAATCCGTGGGTTATGCCATTTGTTTTCCGGATCATAATCCATGTTAAACATATGGTCCGTAAATATGGTTCCGAAGGTCAGATCTGCATCATCGGGTTTTGGTTTTAGTTTTTCCGCTTTCGTGATTGAGATTTGCATGGTTAGCTCCTTAGTTAGTGCCCGAACGAAAACCAGGTAATTTTTTCAGGCTCACGGCGGGCGAAAATTTAAGGCTGAAAGGCCTCACTGCATGCAATCGCAGGAGTTGTGAAAATTGGCAGTTTTCATTTGGACACTTTATGTAATAACGATAATGGTTAAGTCCTCCATAGCATAAGACCGGTGGTTTTGTCGTGAACTCTTTCCAAAGGGTCTCCCGTTAATTCCTGGAGGTGCAGCTCCCCGGCATAGATAATGGTTCCTGGGAAAAGATGACCGCCAAGGGGTTTTCCTTGTTCATCGGCCAGCATTATATGGGCATGGACGAAGGAGCGGCCTTCTTTTAGTGAGACATTTCCCGAACACGTCACGATCTCAAGGGGTGATTCTTCCTTGAATGTAACATAAACCTGTTGATCTTGATCGTATGCACCAATAGTTGCGGACGAGACTGCTCCGATCACTGAAAATATTGCCATCTGAATTGAAGATTTTTTACACAACGCTTCAATCGATTGTAGTAGGTCTTCGCCATGGGGCAACCGCCCGACAAAGAATCGTCCGGGTTTAAATTCCGTAAAAGAGGGTTGTGTCGGCATAATTAAAATCCATTTGTGACGGCTTGGTAAAAAGCCCCATTAGCGTTGAAAAGCTTCACTAAAGTGCCTGCGTTGGGCGTCACCCTTTTTGCTTTGCCGTCAGATTTTGACTTTTTAAGAGACGGTCAATTGCCAAAGGCTAGTTTTTATTTTTTGATATCCTTTAAATCGATATAACATTTTTTCATGTTAAATCAAGAGATATGTAACGCCGCTGACTATGCCCCATTCATCATAGATTTTTCATGAAATCGACGAGAAGTTCGTTAATCTCGATTTCATGAAAAAGGGGGTCAGTTGTAATTTTCTTTAAACATACCATTCGCTCCCCTTAAAACAGGCAGCTTTACTGCAATTTCGGGGTGCGAAACTTGAATATAATAAATAAAAAATAACGAATCAACGATTATGAACAAGCAATGCGAGCGCATTCCCCGCAGCAAGCTGCGCGGTTAGCGCTCGTTATTCCGGTTCAATATGGTGTGCAGATTTTTAACGTGCTCGTTGAGACGGGATTTAATTAATTTTAATTCCGGGGCATTCGGATGAAGTCGATCCACTAAAGCGGCTGCCCAGTTTAGAAGATCATCCACTTTAAATAACCATAAATAGGCCCGAAACCCATGGACCAGATCATTAGGGATTAGACCGGCTTTGACTTGATATTTCAGGCCTTGGAAAAATCCCGCCACTGTTCCTTTTACGGCCAAATCATCGCACCAGGCTGTTTCGCCTACGCCATCTATGCGGTCCAGCCGCATCCGTATTGAAAGATTCAGAAAAAAGATTAACAAGGCGTCGAACAGGGAATCCAGGTCATTGTCGATATTTTTAACCAACGGGGTATAGTTTCTCACCGTTATAAGCCTGGCCTCTAAATTTTCATTATCTACCCTTATCACAAAATCGCCTGCCGCGTGATGCCAAGAGGAAATCTGTTCAGATGTCATTACATTATAATAACAGGTCAAAATCATGGCAGCCTGTTCATAAAGCTTCAATGCCTGCGCATCATTTAGATAATAATTGCCCCGAATATCATCCCATACGGCAATTCCGGTCTTATTATCCGTTGATCTCCGGAATAAATGAAACTCATAAAACCCTTCGAACCATTCGGCCAAAAACAGGCGAATCGGCCGGCCGTGATGAAAGCCAATCTCTCCCTGGCCATACACCCGGGGAAGAAATGAATACGGAAACGACATATTGAGGTGATTTAAAAATTGGTACTCCTTTTGAATAAATTGAAGCCCGGTATCGGAAATGGCGACGTTTAATACAAAAATCAGACAGCGGTTCCGAACATTTACTTCAATGCGGGATGGATGATAAAATTCACCATGCTTTGCCAGAAAAATGCAGATGGCTTCAATGTCTCTCGGGTTTATCTCCAAGTGGTAGACATCCGCTGCAGCGTTAATAACGGCTTCAAAATGGTTTCTCGATAAAAATGATCTTGCTCCGGTAAAATAGTCACCGTAGCTGATGAAAGGCATTTGTTCGCTATTCGGCGGAAGTCCGGCTAAATTCCTGCGCAGCGGTATGGGGGAAGTCCAAAAAGGGCTTTGGCTGCCTATAGGATGGTCTTTTTGGGCAATATAATAAAAAAATCGTGTTGGGTCGACCATGGCGCGTAATTGCATGAACCCCTATTTTCGATATGCCTCAAGTTCCGTTAAAAGTCCCGGCGCAACATCATATCCCAGATCTACCGCCTTATCGCAGTGGACAATGGCCTTTTCAGGGTCTCCGTTTTCTAAATAAGCAACCGCCAGATTATTGTGGGCAACGGCAAAGTTTTTATTAAGCACCAAAGCTTTCAGGTTGGCCTTTATACTGTCCTCGATTCGCCCTTTCATAAGGTAAGCATTGGCAAGCGTGGTAAAGGCCTGGACAAACCTGAAGTTAAAAGCGGTTGCTTTTTCCAGGGCATTTATTGCCTCATCAATGTCCCCTTTTTGCATGTGAACGAAGCCGATGTTTCCATATCCCTCGGAAAACCCGGGTCTATCTTTTACCGCCTGCTTATTGTATGCGAGGCACCCGTCCAGATCTCCACGTTGCAGGCATATTCCTCCCAGTTGAACATAAGCTTCCACCAAACCCGGGCTGCATTGGATGGCTTCAAAAAGCTCTTTTTCCGCTTCGCCATATCTTTTTTGTCCCAAAAGTGCCACCGCAAGGTTGTAATGCGAGGTGCCGCACTCGGGATTTGATGCAATGGCTTCAAGTTGTTGCGTGATATATTCCTGGACATTTTGCGATTTTTCCATGATATCCTCTATTAGTTTATGGTCATATTAAGCTAACACCGCTATAAAAAATGTATTTACCCTTAAGCAACCCCTATGCCTTGTATATGAAGCGGGGTGCTTGGCCGTCGGCTATGCTTTTTACCAGCCAGTCAAAGTTGTTGTGAATTAATATGGTCGTTTTTCCTTGTCAATGAAAAAGATTTTTAAGGATGATTTGTCGATGAGCACCCTATTTTTTTATAAACAATTTTTACCTTTTGGCCCAATATATTTTTTCTTGACTAAATCGACCTTTCTCTCTAATTTTGTAGTGGTTAAAATACCATAAATCAGGTAAGTTCTAAATTAGAACATAACATACTGTTTTTATGAGGAGGCTTAATGGATTCAGGATGTTACACGGCACTGATAACGCCGTTTGCAGAAGATGACGTCGACCACAACGGCTTGCTTCAACTGATAAAATTTCAGGTGGCAAACGGGATAACCGGAATCTTGGCTGCGGGAACCACAGGAGAAAGTCCTACACTGGATTGGAACGAACACCATCAGGTGATTGAAGCCGTAACAACCAATACAAAAGGCAAATGTTTATGCATTGCCGGGACCGGCAGTAACAACACTCGCGAATCCCTTTCCGCGACCGAACAGGCCTTTCATGTGGGTGTGGATGCGGTGCTATTAGTTGACCCCTATTATAATGGGCCGAGTTCCCTGGAAATCCGAAAAGAATATGTCGAGCCGATTGCCAACGCTTTTCCGGATCTTAAAATTATTCCTTATGTCATTCCGGGGAGAACCGGGGCTCAACTGCTACCCGAAGATCTGGCGGTTTTATACAGCGAATATAAAAACGTAGATACGGTTAAAGAAGCTACTGCTAACCTGGACAACATGAAGCGGACCCGGGAATGTTGTGGACAGGGATTTACCATATTATCCGGTGACGATTCAATGACTTATAAAATGATGGCGGACCCTGAGATTAATGCTGCCGGTGTAATTTCCGTGATTTCGAATATTGTCCCCAAAGCAGTTGCAGATATGGTGTGTTTCCTATCCCAGGGGAATCAAGCCGAAGCTAAAAATTTAATGACCGCTTTAGAACCTTTGTTTAACCTGGTTTCAGTTAAAACAAAGGAGACTACGCCATATGGTGAAGTCGTGTGCAGGGCAAGAAATCCGTTGCCGGTGAAAAGCTTAATGTCGGTGTTGGGAATGCCGTCGGGACATTGCAGACAGCCGCTTGGAAAAATGACGAAAAACGGGATGAACGTTGTCATTGATGCGGCCAGAAGCGTTCACACCGCTCATCCTGAAGTATTTCAGCCGATAGTGGACTTTTTTAAAGTGGATATCGATGAACGGTTAAACAATCCGTCGTACCGGGAAGATTTGTGCTATCACAATTGATGGCTTTTAAAAAATTTTCTACCCGAGACGTTACAAACCGGAACAGCCTATAGCCATTATCGGGTCATCCGTAAAAACCCCGTCAACACCCATTTCAAAAAGCTGTTCGATTTCCTCTTTTGAATTTACAGTATAAGGGAGAATTTTTATTCCGGCTTCATGCATGAGGAGGACTTGATTTTTATCCACCGCCAGGTATTGCGGATGCCAGGCAAGCGCGTTAAGCTTTTTACACAGCGTGACAACATCCTGTTTTTCGTCGTATTCGGTAAGCACACCTATAGCCGGGGGATGATCCATTTGGCTGATATTTTCCAATATTTTTTTGTTAAAGGATGAAACAAGCGAAAAAGTTTCCGCACGTTTCCGTTGAATTAATTCCACTGTCTTTTGTTCAATCGTATGATTCGCATCAAAAACGTGATCAGGTTCAACTTTAATTTCAATGTTAATTAATCCTCGTCCCCGGACCAGATCCAGCACTTCTTCAAGGCTGGGTATTCGCTCATTTACAAACCGGGGATGAAACCAAATACCGGCATCCAGTTGTTTGAGTTCAGCCAATGTATAGCTTATAACCGGTCCCTCGCCGTTGGTTGTTCGCTCGACTTCGGCATCGTGAATCACAACCAAGTGACCGTCTGAAGAGAGCCGAATATCCAGTTCGATCATATCTGCGCCCGCGTCTAGGGCAGCCTGAAACGATGCGAGAGTGTTTTCCGGATATCTTGTCCGAAATCCCCGGTGACCGATAATCAACGGTTTTTGAATTGCTGAAAGCGACAGAACATTCATAGAAATTCCTTTATGCTAAGAGATAACCCGGTCCATCGTTCGGCAAGCGACCACATCAATCCCTTCTTCACCGAATACATTTTTAATCAGTACCTGCCCTAATTTAACCGGGGCTTCCACTTGCAGCTCATGAATTATTCTGGCACCCTCCATTACCCTATCCTTGTGAATCTGTCGATTCACCTTTACCGGTAGACGGTTCCATCTGGCACCGGAAATGGCAACGGTTGTGCTAAAATCCCTGCGAGGTTCGGTAAATTCCTGTTTGGCGTACTTGGCCCCGCGATCACAGTCATGGCCGGAAATCTCAATAATCTTATCTCCTTCATGTTCCAGACGAAGGGGACATCCAATTGGACATCCGATGCATATGTATTGTTCGGCTTCTGTCATTTAGAGTCTCAGGCGTCCTCCGGAAGGATATCAATCCGCAGGGTATCGCCGTGAAATTTATCCAATAAATGGGGCTTGATCTTCAGCATGATCATTTCCGCCGGTACGACAAACCGGAGTTTCTTTTCCATAAGGTTTCCCACTCGAATTTTGCACGGTTGCATTACGGTTTTGCATCGCATGTAGATCGTATGCTCCCGTTCAGTACTCAGTGAATGGGGAACACAATATCGGACATTGTCTCCGGGAATTAACCGGATGTTGTCCACAGGTCGGCGAACGCCTTGCGCCCATTCCCCGGCAAACCGGCCTGCCAGCAAGGACTCCCGGGTAACGTAATCCACCAGGTCGTGGACGTGCAATACGTTTCCACAAGCAAACACACCGGGCATACTGGTTTCTAATGTACTCGAAACCCAGGGACCGCCGGTAATCAAATCCAAACGAATGCCCAGGCTTTGAGACAGTTCGTTTTCCGGAATTAAACCGATGGACAACAAAAGCGTATCGCACTGTATGTCCCGGGCCTGGCTCAAATCAGGCTTTAAATCCTTTTCCACCGGGGCCACGGTAATTCTTTCCACACGATCTCGTCCGTGAATATACGCCACCGTGGTGCTTAGATGCAGCGGAATGCCGAAATCCTCCAGACACTGAACAACGTTGCGGGTAAGTCCGTTGGAATACGGCAGGTATTCGAAGACCCCAACCACTTCGCAACCTTCCAGCATCAACCGGCGAGCCATGATCAATCCTATATCCCCCGATCCGAGTATCGCTATTCGTTTCCCGGGTAACATACCCATCATATTGACAAATTTCTGCGCAAGTCCTGCCGTCAATACTCCGGAAGGGCGGGTGCCGGGAATCCGGATAGCACCACGCGTTCGTTCACGGCACCCCATGGATAAAACAACTGCTCGGGTTTTCACGATAACCTGACCATGATCTTCGCTCAAGACCCGAACTTGTTTGGTACCGTCGGAATCGACCGCAATTCCAGAAACATAACTGCCGGCCATAATTTTTACATTGTCGTCAATAACTTTATTTAGGAACCGTTCGGCGTATTCCGGACCGGTCAGTTGTTCTTTAAAATAGTGCAGCCCAAACCCGGAGTGGATACACTGTAGGAGAATCCCGCCGGGTTCAGATTCGCGATCCAGGATCAACACGCGCGCTACACCGGATTCCCTGGCACCCAGTGCCGCTCCCATGCCGCCAGGACCCCCACCGATGACCACTACGTCATATGCTTGTTCCATGTGTCCCAATATATTAAACTTCTTTCCCGGTTTTTGGATGTTGATGGTTTTCCATTTTAGTGACAATCCATGATCCTGATCCCCGTTTGGTGATTTGGTGAATGGCCTGCCCGGTATGTCCGGCTAAAATATTCATACATCGTGCCGCGCAGAACCCTCCCTGGCATCGCCCCATTCCGGCACGGGTCCTGAATTTTATGCCGTCTAAGGTTCTTGCACCGTGGTCGATGGCATGGTTGATTTCAGCTTCGGTCACCAGTTCGCACCGACAAATGACTTTGGCGTAAGAAGCATTTTCTTCTATAAGGCGCTTTTGTTCCGCAACTGATAAATTACCGAAATGGGAGACTTTCGGTATATGCGGTTTAAAATCCGGTTTTTTAATGAGTTCCAACCCTTCGTTTTCCAGGATGTCACATACATATTCGGCAATAGCCGGAGCTGCGGTTAAACCTGGAGATTGAATGCCGGCCACATTGATAAATCCTTTAACCGCGGTGGTGCCGATAATAAAGTCGTTGGTATTGCTGACTGCCCTCAAGCCTGCAAATTCGGTAATGGTGTCACGCTCGGATATTGACGGGCAGATTTTTTTTACGGCTTCAAAGACCTGCTTCGCCCCTTCGTAGGTTGTGGAGACATCGTATCGGTCAAAAGTGTCTTGGGCGGTAGGCCCGACCATGATCGTTCCGTCATAGGTGGGAATAATCAACGTTCCCTTACTCTGTTTGGTGGGGACGGGAAAGATCAGACGGCGTACCAGTCCTTGCAATCTTTTGTCCAGCATGTATTCCTCACCTTTTCGGGGAAGAATGACAAAATCATTTAATCCAACCATTTGTGCAATTTTGTCGGAGAATACACCGGCGCAATTAAGCACAAAACGGGTTGCCAATTTCTTGGTCGGCGTATGGAGCACCAGCCGGTCTTTCTGATACTCAATCTTTTCAACCGGGCTGTCCACTTTAAGCACCACGCCGTTTTTTTCGGCATTCTCAATAAGGGCAAAGGCCAACTCATATGGATTGATCACTCCGGCAGAGGGGGCATGTAATGCCGATAGAAGGGTGTGAGAAAGGTTTGGCTCCTCCCGGAGAAGCCGTTTTTGATCCCATATTTCCAAACCCGGCACGCCTTTTTCTACTCCCTGTTGCTTCAGGTGCTCCAGGATCTCGATTTCCTCTTGGCTTTGTGCCACGACGAGTTCTCCAATTCGGCGAAAGCTAAAGCCCAGTTCTTTTTGCAGGCGGTCATACAGCTCATTTCCACGGACCACGAGCATACCTTTTAATGTGCCCGGCGGACTGTGATGACCGGCGTGGATGATACCGCTATTGGTCTTCGATGTCCCGAATCCAACTTCGGCGCATTGTTCCAGGAGCGCCGTCCGAACCTGGAAGCGTGAAAGCTCGCGAGCGATAGAACAGCCGACTACGCCGCCGCCGATGATCACCACATCATACATGGTCAATTTTAAAACCTCCTAATCCGCATAAACCGAAAAAGCCGACTCAAACGGCAGGCACTTTATTTCTCATTGGCTTTCACCTCTTCCGGCTTTAAGCTTGTTTTTGAAAGTATATATTGAAAAAAGTATTCGAATTTGGTATTAAACCAAAATAGTGAGCGTATTCCCCGTAACTTGCTGAGGGGAGCGTTAACAAAATTATTGCTTTAAAAAGCCCAATGCTTTTCACCGATATAAAACTAAGAAGCCACTCAAGTGTCCCTTTTTTTCTCCCGCTATGCGGGTGGTGGTTTACGGTTAACTTATATTAATAAAAAGGGAGTCACAATGGAAAATTTATTAATAGAAGCGTATGAATTGGCTGAGACGGATTGGACAAAACTTAATAAAAAACAAAAAAAATATTTAGACAATATTTTCGGAATGGTTGTCAAAGCTTGTATTTTAAATGAAGAATCGATTCTCATTTTGACACATGAGTTAAAGGAAATTGCCAGAGATATCAAAGAAGATCCCATTTTTTCAGATTATTTAAACCAAAATGATGTCGAGTTTTCCGAATATGTCCCCGGGAATGCTTCCGGACAATAATTAATCCTTAGGGCTCGCACAAAAATAACTTTACATTTTTGCATCTCACCTTCAGCCCATCTTTGACCGATACCTCACTCGTAAAATCCGCGAAATAGCACGCTATTCCTGTGGTTTTGCTTTCTCGGATCCGCCAATCCCGAACTAAATCTGAGCACCAATTCTGCGTAGTTATTTTTGCGCGAATCCTTAACGCTTTATCTTCGTATCGACCATGCCGCTCATCGTCATGAACACCTGGTTGCGATCCTCCATCTTGATGGTATCCTCAAGACTGGTCGAATTGATAGCCGAATTCAACGCTTCTTTGGTAAGATGCAATGCCAGCCGACTCTTAGAGGTCATGCTTTTGGCTATCTCCATGGCCGCGGGTATCAGTTTTTCTCTGGGGTAAACATAGTTCACCAAACCAATTCGCAGTGCTTCTTCGGCGTATATTCTCACTCCTGTCAGGCACATCTCCGCCGCCTTTCCCCAACCAACAATTCGCCAGAGAAAATAGCTGGATCCCATGTCCGCCCCGCCAACACCTATATTGATATACTGGGCACAAAACATCGCGTCTTCAGCGGCCAGACGGATATCGGAAGCCAAGGCGAGAGAAAGTCCGCCTCCCATTGCAGGACCATGAACAGCCGTTATAATTGGCTGCGGGCATGACCGCATCAAACGATAAATTGAAGAAAAATGTGACTGACCATAATAGAAATCATCAGGGCTTGGCCTGTTATCATTGCTCTCTCCGCGTTTCTGCACGTCCTTTAGATCCATACCTGAGCAGAATCCTTTATCTCCGGCCCCTTTTGTAATGATCACGCGTACGTTATAGTCCCCTTGTCGTTCGTTCCAAAATTCGACGAGTTCATTTACCATCTGACCGTTCATTGCATTTACCACTCGGGGACGATTGTAAGTTAAAATTCCTATCTCATCTTCTACATCGTATTGAATTGTTTCGTATCCCATGCATTATCATCTTTCTTTTATGGTTGTTGTTATCCCTGTTTAAAAAGGGGTTATATATTCCGCGGTTCAGGAAACGGCGGAAAAACAGACAGCGGTTCATTTTTTTAAATTGCACCTGACCCGCCCCCATTTTTATGATTCATTATGTTAGAGTTATTCATTTGTCAAAGTATTAATTGGCAAAATTGATGCCTCGCAAAAATTGAAGATTCCCCGGAGCAGGCAGCGGGGAATCTTCGACCGAAAGGAATTTATATCTATTTTTAGATTTTTTCGCTATTACGGTTCAAGTCTATGGGACACGGAATGAATCGCAACACAGGTACTTTAGTGAAGCTTTTCAGCGCTAAACGGAATTTTTACGAAAGCGGCCGTGTTTTTACCGTGACGCCTAAAGTTCTATAACGGTTCCCCCTGCTGATGGCGTCGTTATGTATATATCCGGGAAGTCACCCGTTTTTTCTTTATACGACACTTTCATGATTTCACAAAACGCAATAACACCATCATTGTCAACCAGACTGACGGTACACCCGCCAAATCCCGCACCGGTCATCCGGCAACCATATACGCCCCTTATGCTTGTGGCTATTTCCACCATAATATCCAGTTCAGGACAGCTAACGGCATAGTCATCTTTCAGTGAATAATGGGATTCATACATTAATTGTCCCGCTTTTATAAAATCGCTGTCGTCAAAAGCCTGTGCTACATCCAGCACTCGCTGATTTTCATTTACCACGTGAGTTGCCCGTTTTCTGATGGTATCGGATAAAAGATGTTTCTTTTTATCAAACGTCTCAGGTGACAAATCCCGTAGCGATGCAACCTTTAGGAGCCTGTTTGCCGCTTGACATTCTTGGCGCCGTGTGTTGTATTCACTGTCTATTAAATTGTGTTTAATACCGGTATTTGCAATCACAATTACCAGACCCGGGTCTATTCCAATATGCCGGCAAGTCAGATTTCTGCAATCAATTAGCAGGGCACAGCCTGTTCGGCCCATTCGCGAAACAAACTGGTCCATAATGCCACAGTCGACACCGACAAACTGGTTTTCGCATTTTTGGGCAAGTTCTACCTGGCTAAGCGGGTCAATGTTTAGTTCATTATGGTAATCAACCGCCATTAGAGCGGCCACTTCAATTGCTGCGGATGAACTCAATCCCGAGCCTATCGGAATATTACCATGCAGCACGGCATCCATGCCTGCCACGTCGTAGCCGTCATCTTGAACCATTTTATATATGCCGCGGATGTAGTTGGACCATTGTTTTTCCGATTTTTCTTTGACCGGAAGTATAAACGAATCATATTCATCATAATTGCAGGAGTAAAGATTGACCATGTTAGAAGCATTCGGGCAAAAAACAATCTGTATCCGATGCTCTATGGCCAGTGGCATTACAAACCCATTGTTATAATCAGTATGTTCACCTATAAGATTCACTCTTCCCGGAGCGGAAGAAAGAAGAAGCGTTTTATCACCAGGAAATAACGCTCTGAATTTTTGTATAAGCCCATTAAGATTCATGATCATTTGTCCAGGATTATCCGGGAGGTCAACCACTCATGGTATAAGGATCAGGGTATAATTTTGAGAACAGCACAAATCTTTGTCAAACTGTATTTTTGAATCTCGGGTTCTAAGTTGTTGATTTTATTAAAAGCGGCACTTTGAAAAATGCTGTTATATTGACACGAAACGCACCCTATCCGCAACCATTTTCCACGATTTGCAAAGCGAAATGATTTGAGGTAAAATTATCATAAAAATTGGGGGATAGAGATCATGACTCGAAAGGCCGGTTACTCCACAGCCGGCTTTCCCCCTAAACCCCACCCGATCCGGATCGGTTTAAATGGCGTCAAGAGGACTTTTTACACCCATTAAATTCGATCTTTATCACCTTTGCCGGCCCTGACAATCAATCGGTGTCGCCTGAAATCGACATCTTTGATTCGCAGATTCAAACACTCCTGGAGCCTCAATCCGCCCCCGTATACAATCCTTGCCAT